>NZ_JBEZNQ010000031.1:0-93783 GCF_040653315.1 Streptomyces sp. NPDC047981
GGCGGCGGCCGCGGCCGACACCGGCCGCATCGTCTACGCGGGCACCGAGCACCGCTCCATCGGCCGCGTCACCGGCGACCCGGCCACGGCCGACCCGCTGCTCGGCGCGGGCCCCGCCCACTACGACACCGAGGCCTACGCCCGCGGCGACCAGGTCGTCTTCACCAGCCTCCGCGACAGCAAGAGGCCCCAGGTGTACCTGCGGGACGCGGCCGGCGGCATCCGCAAGCTGACCTCCGACCGCGACGCGGCCAACCCCGAACTCACCCCGGACGGGCGGTCCGTGGTCTTCGACTCCGCCGAACCCGGCATCGGCGGAACCCAGCGCGACCTGTGGATCGTGTCCACGGACGGCACCGGCGAGCGCCGGCTCACCGACTCCCCGCGCCGGAACGAGACCGCGCCCACCGTCTCGCCCGAGGGCGGCAGGATCGCGTACGTCAGCGACGCCGACCCGCTGCGCGGCCGGCAGATCTACCGGCGTGCCCTCGACGGCGGAGCCTACGAACGGATCAGCGACGCCCCGGCGGGCACGGCGGACGACCCCGCCTGGAACCCCGTCGACGACACCGTCAACCGCGACCTCGTCGCCTACACCCACACCGCCGCACCCGGCACCGACCCGAGCGGCCCCCGGCTGCGGGTGACCTCGGGACCGGGCGCCGACGGCCCGCTGCTCTCCGGCGAACAGGCCGGCTGGAACACCCGGCAGGCCGCCTGGCAGCCCGACGGCGACACCATCCTCTTCCTCAGCATCAACGGGCCCTGCGGCTGCACCAACCCGTACGAGACCGTCTACCGCGCCGTCGCCCACTCCACGACGACGGCACAGTCCCTCCTCTACGAGGACCGGGGCGTCGACTCGCCGACCTGGCTCGGCCCGCAGAACGGCGGCTCCGTCCTCGTCACCCGGACCACCGCCGAGGCCCGCAACCACGCGTACCTCCAGGACATCCGGCCCGACGGCACCGACCCCCGCGACCTCGGCGTCAAGATCCTCCGTGAGGACCCGGCCGCCCGGACGAACACCGACCCGGCGGCCGACCCGCTCTTCAACCCGGCCAGGACCTACGACCCCTGGACCGAGCGGCAGAGCTACATCCCCGACGGCCGGCGGATCGTCGTCTCCCGCTTCCAGGGCGACCCCGAGACCGGCCGGATCGAGCAGATCTGGCTGACCGGCGCCGACGGCTCGAACCCGAAGGCCGTGCCGCTCGCCGGCCGCGGCGACAAGGACTGGGACACCGACCCGGCCTTCTCGCCCGACGGCAGGTTCCTCGCCTTCACCCGCACCTCGCCCGGCGGCGTCGGCCAGGCCTCGGGGCCCGGCCGCATCCTCGTCGCCGACGCCACGAGCGGCGCCCTCGTCGGCGAGGTGCGCCCGCCCGCGGGACAGACCGGCGGCGACGCCCAGCCGACCTGGTCCTCGGACGGCACGACCCTCGCCTTCACCCGCAACGCGGTCGTCGACGGCGTGGGCGGCAACAAGCACATCTGGACCGCGCCCGCGAACGACCTCGGCCGCCAGCGGAACCTGAGCACCGAACTCTGCCCGGGCAGCTGCCAGGTGATCGACGACAGCCCCGCGTTCTCGCCCGACGGCAAGCGCCTCGCCTTCAACCGCAAGGACGGCGGCGGCCGAGTCAACGAGCGCAACAGCGTCCTGCTGACCGACCTGGCCGACGGCCGCTGCCAGGTCCTCCTGCCGACCGGCCGCTCCGGCGACCCGGACGGCTGCCGCCGGGACGTCCCCGACACCTCCGCCACCGGCCCCTTCCAGCCGCGTGACGTGGCCTGGTCGCCTGACGCGAGCCGGCTCGTCTTCAGCTCCCGCCGCGACCTCGCCCCCAACTCTCCCGAGGCCCTGTCCACGGTCGAGGTCGCCACGGGTGCCGTGACGTCCCTGACCGGTGCCCTCGCGGGCCGCCAGAAGGAGCCCGCGTACCAGCAGTCCGTCGACCTGACGGTGACCGCCCCGCCCACCGCGGAGCCGGTGACCGAGGGCGAGACCGGCACGGTGACCGTGACCGTCACCAACCAGGGCCCCTCCGCCTCGCCCGGCACCACGTTCACGGCCGCCGTGCCCCCGGGCGTCCGCATCGACACGCTGACCCCGTCGAAGGGGCGGTGCGAGCCCGGCTCCCCGCAGTGCGCACTCGGCGTCCTCACCCCCGGCGAGAGCGTCACCATCACCGTGCGGCTCACCGGCGTGACCCCCGGCGACCGGGTCGTCGACTGGTCCGTCACGGGCGCCGTCATCGACCGCGGCCCGACCGACAACGCCACCCGCACCCTCGTCCCCGTCGAGGCCGCCCCGCCGACGCCGACCCCGACGCCGTCCACCCCGACGCCGACGACACCCACCCCGACCCCGCCGAAGCCCACCCCGGCGCCGCCCGCCCCGAAGGCAGGCCCCGCGCTCACCATCACCGCCCAGCCCGAACCGGGGTACGTCGGCGGCCGCGTGGTCCTCACGTACACCGTCCGCAACGGCCGGGAAGCGCTCGCCACCGGACTGTCCCTGCGGCTCGGCCTGCCGCCCGGCATCCCCGCAGGGAAGGCCCCGGCGGGCTGCGTGAACAACGTGTGCGCCCTCGGCGACCTCGCCCCCGGAGCCTCGACGGTCGTCACGATCGTCCTGTCCCCGAACAAGGCCCTGACGACCACCGCCACCGGCCGGCTCACCACCTCCGGCACCGACGCCGACCCGAGGGACAACACCGACCGGCAGCGGATCCGGATCCTCCAGCCGAAGATCGTGGCCGTCCCCGCCATCGGCAAGCCCGGCTTCGTGACCTCCGTCCGCGGCAAGGACTTCCCGCCCGGCACCCCGGTCACGCTGACCTGGAAGCCCGGCATCACCGCCGCGGCCGTCCCCACCGTCCCCAAGGCCGACGGCACCTTCATCGCCCAGCTCCTGATCCTCGCCAAGGACCAGACCGGCCCGCGCGTCATCACCGCGAAGGGCGCCGGGTTCTCCCCGGTCACCACGCCCTTCCTGGTCGTCACCGGCAACGTCGCCCCGCCCGACGAGGTGGCCCGCCGGTGATCCACGAAGTCGACGAGGGGCTGCGGCTGCTGCTCACCGAGTCCGGCCTGACCGACAGCGGGGTCGACCTGGTCTTCGACCCGCCCACCCGCGAATGGGCGGCCCGCCGCAACGCCCCGACCATCAGCGTCTTCCTCTACGACATCAGGGAGGACATCGAACGGCGGCGGACCGGCAGGCTCGAGGAGTACGACGACACCGGGCGGATCGTCGCCTACCGCACCCCGCCCCGGTGGTTCGACCTGACGTACCTGGTCACGGCCTGGACCAACCGGCCGCAGGACGAGCACCGGCTGCTCTCCGAGGTGCTGCGCTGCATGGCCCGCACGGACGTGCTGCCTGCCCGGCTGCGCACCGGCACCCTCGCCGAACTGGGCCTCGCCGTGCCCCTGGAGGTGGCCGGCGGCGCCCAGCAGGGCCGCTCGGCCGGCGACGTGTGGTCGGCCCTCGGCGGCGAACTGAAGGCCGCGATCGACCTGAGGGTGCTCGCCCCGCTGGCGGGCGAGCTCGTCGACGCCGCGCCGCCGGTCACCGAGGGCCTGGAGGTCCGGGTCGGCCCGGCCACCGGCGACGACACCCCGGCCGGGCCGCCCCCCGGCCGGCGCCTGCGCTACGACGGCGCCGGCGACCCCGGCGCGCAGGGCTTCGCCGCCGCCCGGGAGAAGCCCGCACCGACCCGCCGCCACCGGGGGCCGGTGCGGTGATCAAGCACGACGTACGGACATCCATGGACATCGCCCCCGCCGAACAGACGGACCCGGCCGGCCTCGCGTACCTCTGGGAGCGGCTCGGCCGGGTCGAGCTGCGGGTGCGCGATGCCGTGGCCGCCCGCCACGCGACCGACCCCGCCCCCGACGACCCCTACCGGGGCCAGTACCTCACCCCGGAGGGCGCCGAGCGGATCCTGCGCGCCCCCGCGGCCTTCCACCCCGGCTCCGCCGCCGGACTCCCGGACGCCCCGGCGGGCCCCGACGGCTCACGGCTGCGGCGGCTCGCCGAGGGCTTCGAACTCCTCCCGCTGGACGAGGAGTTGCTGCTCGTCGCCCTCGCCCCGGACCTCGACGCCCGCTTCGAGGCGCTGTACGGGTACCTCAACGACGACCTCACCCGGCGGCGCCCCACCATCGGGCTCGCCCTCGACCTGTGCGGCCTGCCCGTCGCGGGCCCGGGCCGGTTCCGGTTCTCCGCCGCCGCGCCCCTGATCAGGGGCGGGCTCCTGGACATCACCGAGCCCGACCGCCCGTTCCTCTCCCGGACCCTTCGGGTCCCCGACCGGGTCACCGCCCAGCTGCTCGGCGACGACGAGCCCGACGCCCGACTGGCCGGCCTCCTCGCCCCGGGCCTCGGCGGTTCCGGCAGCCCCGGCCCGTACGAGCCGCTGGTGGCGCGGGTCGCGGAGGCCGCCCTCACCGGCGGCGGCCCGGTCCACCTGCGGGCCAGGGGCGGCGACGCCGGCCGGGTCGCCGTCGAGGCGCTCACGGCCGCCGGCCGCCGGGCCCTCGTGCTCGACGTCGCGGCCCTCGCGACCGACGCGGAGACCGCCCGCGTGCCGCACCTCCTCGCGACCGAGGCCCGGCTGTCCGGCGCCGGCCTCGTCGTCGGCCCGATCGAGGCACTCGAACCCGAACGCCCCGAGCGGGCACGGTGGTTGCGCGACCTGTGCGCCACCGCGAGCGGCGTCCCGCTGATCACCTACGGGAGCAAGAACTGGGACCCCCTGTGGTCCCGGCAGAGCCCCGTCCCCTTCACCGTCGGCCCCGCCGGCGCCGGCCGCACGGTCGCCCAGTGGCGCCAGGCGCTCGACGCGGCGGCGACCACGGTCGGCGCACCCGTCGACGTGCCCGGCGACGACGAACTCGGCCCGGCCGTCGCCTCGTACCGTCTCGACGCGGAGCAGGTGCGCAAGGCGGCCACGGTCGCGGTCCGCTCGGCGACGGCCGAGCGCCGCCCCGTCGGCACCCGCGACCTGCGGGCCGCGGTCCGCGGACAGAACGGCGCCGGCCTCGAGCGCCTGGCCCGCCGGATCGACCCCGCCGTCGGCTGGGACGACCTCGTGCTGCCCCCGCCCACCCGCCGCCAGCTCGGCGAACTCGCCCTGCGCGCCCGCCACCGCGACCAGGTCCTCGGCCAGTGGCGGATGCGCCCCGGCGGCGGCCGCGGGCGCGGGGTGATCGCCCTGTTCGCGGGCGAGTCCGGCACCGGCAAGACGATGTCGGCGGAGGTCGTCGCCGCCGAACTCGGCATGGAGCTGTACGTGGTGGACCTCTCCACCGTCGTCGACAAGTACATCGGCGAGACGGAGAAGAACCTGGAACGCATCTTCGTCGAGGCGTCGGAGGTCAACGGCGTCCTGCTCTTCGACGAGGCGGACGCCATCTTCGGCAAGCGCTCCGAGGTGAAGGACGCGCACGACCGCAACGCCAACATCGAATCGGCGTACCTGCTCCAGCGGATGGAGTCCTTCGACGGGATCGCCGTCCTCACCACCAACCTCCGGGCCAACCTGGACGAGGCGTTCACCCGGCGCATCGACGTGATCGCCGACTTCCCCATGCCCGACGCGCGCCAGCGCCTCGCCCTGTGGGACCGCTGCCTGGGACCCGAACTGCCCCGGGACGACAGCCTCGACCTGGGGTTCTGCGCGGACCGCTTCGAGCTCGCGGGCGGTTCGATCCGGGCCTGCGCGGTGACCGCGGCGTATCTCGCGGCCGAGGCGGGCGGGCCGCTCGGGATGGCGCAGCTCGTCTCCGCCGTGCTCCAGGAGTACCGCAAGCTCGGACGCCTGGTCCTGGAGAGCGAGTTCGGCCCGTGGCTGAGGAACGAGCGGACACCGGCCCGGGGTTAGTCGAGCCGGTCGGGGGAAGGCTGCCCCGGACGCGGGACCGGCCGACGGGATTCCGAGGTGCCGGGTTGCCCCGTCCGCGCTGCCCGTTCAGGCAGCACCCTTGCCCCTTCGCCGGGACTCCCGGGCCTATGACCAGGCACATCACGGCGGCGAGACTCGGTGGTGACCCAGTGGCCACTTGAAGGAGCGAGTATGCCGTCGTACCTGACCCCGGGCGTGTACGTGGAGGAGGTGCAGTCCGGTGCGCGGCCGATCGAAGGTGTGGGCACCGCGGTTGCCGCCTTCGTCGGGTTCGCGGAGCAGGGGCCTTTCCACCGTCCGACCCTGGTGACCAACTGGGACCAGTACGTCCAGACGTTCGGTGGCTTCACGGAGGGCACCTACCTGGCCCACTCCGTCTACGGCTACTTCGCCAACGGCGGCGGCACGGCGTACGTCGTCCGCGTCGGCGGCCCCGCGGCCGACCAGGCCGACGGCTCCAAGCCCGCCGCGATCCAGGCCCCCGCGCCCACCGCGATCGGCGGCTTCCTCGTCTCGGCGCGCACCGGCGCCGGTGCGGACGTCTCGGTCGAGATCGCCGACGCCGACGGCGAGAACCCGCCGGAGGACCGCTTCAAGCTGCTGGTCCGCCAGGGCGACAAGGTGGTGGAGACGTACGACGCCTCCGTCCGCAAGAACGTCAAGGGCTACCTGCTCAACCAGGTGCGCGGCTCCAAGCTCATCGACGTCGCCGAGCAGCCGGGCGCCGCCCAGACCCGGCCCGCGTCGCAGACCGTCGCACTGCCGGCCGCCCCCGCCGCGACCCCTGCGGCCACCGCGACCCCCGGCGGCGTCGCGCGGCTCGACCCGAACGAGTACGTCGGCGACTCCTCCGCCCGCACCGGCTTCGCCGGTCTGGAGGCCATCGACGAGATCACCATGGTTGCCGTACCGGACCTGATGAGCGCCCACCAGCGCGGCGAGATCGACGCCGAGGGACTCCGTACCGTCCAGCTCGCCGTCATCTCGCACTGCGAGCAGATGGGCGACCGGGTCGCGGTCCTGGACTCCCCGCCGAACATGAACGCGCAGGCCGTCCGTACCTGGCGCCAGGACGAGGCGGGCTACGACTCCCGCTACGCCACCCTGTACTACCCCTGGATCTCGGTCTTCGACCCGGCCACGGGACGCAACACCACCGTCCCGCCGAGCGGCCACGTCGCCGGCGTCTGGGCGCGCAGCGACGGCGAGCGCGGGGTGCACAAGGCCCCGGCCAACGAGGTCATCCGCGGCGCCGTCGACCTGGAGATCCGTCTCAGCAAGGGCGAGCAGGACCTGCTCAACCCGATCGGCGTCAACTGCGTCCGCGCCTTCCCCGGCCGCGGCATCCGCATCTGGGGCGCCCGCACGCTGTCCTCGGACCCGGCCTGGCGCTACCTCAACGTCCGCCGGCTCTTCAACTACCTGGAGGAGTCCATCCTCCTGGGCACCCAGTGGGTGGTCTTCGAGCCGAACGACGAGCGGCTCTGGTCGAGCATCCGACGGAACGTCACCGCCTTCCTCAGCGAGGAATGGCGTAGGGGCGCGCTCTTCGGCAGCACTCCCGCCGAGGCGTTCTACGTCAAGTGCGACCGCGACAACAACCCGCCGGAGTCGGTCGACCTCGGCCAGGTGATCTGTGAGATCGGTGTCGCGCCGGTCAAGCCCGCCGAGTTCGTGATCTTCCGGCTCTCCCAGTTCTCCGACAGCACCAGCCTCGTCAACGAGTAATCGTCAACGGGTAACAGGAAAAGGTGAAGACAGTCATGGCAGAGGGCGACGCTCTTTCCACCCATATCTTCGGGGTCCAGCTGGGCGGCTACATGGTCGAGTCGATCCAGGAGATCAGCGGCCTGTCCTACGAGGAGGACGTGGTCGAGGTCCGTCAGGTGACCCCCGACGGCAAGCTGCTCATCAAGAAGCAGCCGGGCGCGCGCCAGGCCGGCGAGGTGACGATCACCCGCGGCATGGACAAGAGCACCGAGTTCACCAAGTGGGTGAAGGAGACGCTGGAGAACGGCCAGGTCGACTCCGCCCGCCAGAACCTCACGATCGAGGTCAAGGACGCCGCGGGCGAGACCGTCCGCCGCATCCAGCTGATGCAGGGCTGGGCGAGCAAGTGGGAAGGCCCCTCGCTCAAGGCCGGCGAGTCCAGCGCCGCCACCGAGACGGTGACCATCACCTTCGAGGAGATCGTGATCGAATGAGGCGCAGGACGGTCACCTCCGGCGGTATCGAGGAACTCCTCGAAGCCGCCGCGTCCGCCGAGCGCGCGGCGGCCGCCGAACAGGCGGCCGCCCCGGCCCCGGCGGCCCCGCCGGCGGCGAAGCAACGCGAACAGCTCCGAGACGAGTTCACCTTCGAGCTGCCGCGCGGCTACGTCGACGACGAGGGCACGGTCCACCGCACCGGGACCATGCGGCTCGCGACGGCCAGGGACGAGCTGCGCCCGCAGATCGACCTGCGGGTGAAGGAGAACCCGGCGTACCTGAGCGTGGTGCTGCTCAGCCAGGTGATCACCGGCCTGGGCACCGTCACCGACATCCACGCCGGGGTCGTCGAGCGCATGTACGCCACCGACGTCGCGTTCCTGCAGGACTTCTACCGGCGGATCAACAGCGAGGGACACACGCACGCGGCGGTGACCTGTCCGCACTGCCACAACCCCTTCGAGGTGGACCTCTCCGGCGGGCGCCTGGGGGAATAGTGACGTACGCCCTTCCCCGCCTGCGGGAGGAGATCGCGTACGTCGCCTACCACTTCCACTGGCAGCGCGAGGACATCCTCGACCTCACCCACGCCGAACGGCAGGAGTGGGTGCGGGAGATAGCGCGGATCAACACACGGGTGAACGAAGGCGGGTGAGGTGAGGGCATGGGCTTCTGGGACAGGTTCCGGCGGGACGGCGGCGGTGACACGTCGGCGGCGGATCCGGCGTCGCGTGCGGCGTCGAAGGCGGCCTCGCGCGACAGCGCGGAACGGGAGCCCGCCCGCGCCACCGCGCCCGAAGCCCCGGCCGGTCTTCCGGACTGGGACGGCGGCTGGCGCGAGGTCGCCCCGGCGCCGCTCACGATCGCGCGCTCGGCCCTGGGCGTGAGCGACGGGCTCCGGTTCCGCTCGGGGCTCGCCTCCTGGCAGAACCCCACGCTCACGGAGGAACTCGGCCACGGCCTCCTGCCGTCCGCGCCCGCGGGCCTCATCCACGGCGTCGCCCGCCTGGCCACGGCCTCGCGCCCGGCACCGTACGCGGGCGGCGGCCCGCTGCTGCTGCGCGCGGTGGGCGGGGAGCAGGAGCCGGAGCCGGGGACGGGGACGGCGATGGGGCCGTCGCTGGGGCCGGATTCCGGCTCGGGGTCGGGGCCCGGGTCCCGGTCGGGCTCGGGCTCGGGGTCCGGGTCGCGTACGGGATCGGGCGGCGCGGGCTCCGGGCCCGAGCGGCCGATCCAGCGTGCGGCGGTACCGACGGCCGGCCCGCGCCCCGAGATCGTGGACCCGCTGGTCGTGTCCCGGCGTACGACACAGGCCACCGCGGACACGGCGGCCGGGACCCGCGCTCCGGAGCAGGGGCCCGAGCGTCCGATCCAGCGTGCGGCCGTGCCGTCGACGGGCTCGCGGCCCGAGACCCCGCACACCCCGCCGCCCGTCCCCGAACGGGCCGACACGCCAGGCCCGTCGGCCACGGCGCCCGTCCTGGGCGCGGCTCCGGTGGTCTCCCGCCGGATCGCGGACACGGGCGGCTCGGGCGCGGGCGCTCCCGCTGACGGCGCCTCCGACGGGACCGGCAGCGGTACGAGCGCCGCCGCGACCGGCGGCCCCGCCGTGCTGCCCGTCGTGGGCAGGGGGCCTCAGGCGGCCTCCGGTACGCACGACCCCGTCACCACAGGTCCGGAACCCCGGACCCCAGAGACGTCCGCCGCCCCCCGGCGGACCCGGCCGGGTTCCCCTGTCCGGCCGCGCCCGGTCGGCGCTCCGTTGGTCGTGGCCAGGCGCCCGGCGATGGCACCGCGTGTGCTCGCCGCGGTTCCGCCGCGCACATCGGCCACGGCCGCCGACCGGGCGACCACCCGACCGGCTCCCCAAGCCCCCGGCGTACGGGAGGAGTCGGCCCCGCCCGTCGCGGCGGACCCGTCCCCCCGCACCCCGGCACGCCCGGCCCTGCGCCCACCGAACGGCGAACTGCCCGCCACGGCACGCACGATGGGCGCCGGCGCCACGCCGCCTGCCGCGACCTCCATCCCGGCCGCGTCCGGCGGGGCCCCGGCGATGCCCGTCATGCGCAAGGTCGCCGAGCCCGAGGGCCCGTCGGCGCCTCCCTCTGCTCCCGCACCGGCGCCCACGCCTGCTCCCGCACCGGCGCCGTCGCCCCGGCCGGGACGCTCCGGCCTCGGGGCCCCGCTCAGCCAACTCCCCCCGACGGCCACCCCGGCGGCCTCCCTGCTCGGCGGTGAGTCGGCGATCCAGCGCCGCACACTCCCGAACCGGCAGGGCACGCCCCCGGACGCCACCGCACCGGCCCGCCCGCGCGCGGGCACGCAGGACGCCACTCCGGTGGTCCCGGTGGCCCGCGCGGTCGAACGCCCCTCCGGCCCGGCGGCGGCCACGCCCCCGGGCGAGCCCGGCGCGCCTGCGGCCGTCCCGGTGTCCCGCGCGGCGGCCACCCCGGCCCCGGGGGAGCCCGGTGCGCGCCCGGAGCAGCCCCTCGTACCCGTGTCCCGTTCCGTCGACCGCACGCGGACGACCGGCCCGACCCCCGAAGCACCGACGACCACGTCGACCGGACCGACGTCCTCCGCCCAGGCCGCCCAGACCGCTGCGGCCGTGCAGCGGGCCTCCGTCCCGGGCGCGGCCACGCCGTCACCCGCCGCCCCCGTGGTGCCGCTCTCCGCCCCGGCGGAGGACCGACCGGAACCTCTGGTGCCGGTGTCCCGCGCGGTCGAGAGGCCGTCCGGCCCGCACAGCGCCCCGATCCTGGGGGCGGCCCCGGCCGCTTCGACCGGGTCCTCCGCCCCGGCCGCCGGTCCCGTGGCCGGTCCGGTGCAGACCGGAACCGAGCCGCTCGTTCCCGTCGCCCGCGCGGTCGAGAAGCCGTCGGGCCCCGCGGTCCCGCCCGCCGGTCCGGCGGAGGCCCGGCCGGACGCGCTGGTCCCCGTCTCCCGCGCCGTCGAGAAGCCCGAGGACCGGCGAGGCACTTCGCCGTCCACGGCGCCGCCGACGACGACCGACGCACGGAAGGGCACCCCCGCAGACCGCACCGGTGCCCACTCCCGTACCCCGGCCGACGGCGCGGGCAGCAAGGCGAACCGGTCCACCCCCGGCGTCCCCGTCGTCCCCCACGTCCAGCGCTCCCGCGGACTGCTCGCCGACCGGCCGCTGACGATGAGTACGGGCGCCGCCGAGGCGTTCTCCACGTCGGCGCCCGTGGCCTCGGCCGCCGCCGGGGCACCCCCGCGCCCGGTGGTCGCGGCCACCTGGCGCAGGGACCCCGTCCCCGGGACGCCGGCGGACCCGGCCCCCGCGTCGCCGACCGCGCCCGGCCGGCGCGCCGACGCGCCCGGGAGCGGACGCGGCAGCCGCGCTCCGCGCCGGACCGGCGCCCCCACCGAGCCGCCCTCGCCCGGCCGGGACCCGCTCGCGGAGGCGCGCCCGGCCGACCCGGGCCAGGCCACGGTCCAGCGCGCCGCCCGCCCACGGCCCGGCACGGCTCCGGTCGTGAAACCCACCCCGGCCGTCCCTGTCGTACGCCTCCACCCGAGCCCCACACAGCACACCCCGGCCCCTGTGCAGCGCCAGGCGGCCCAGCCGTTGACGTACACCAGGGGACCCGTGCCCGGCGCCGTGACCGAACCGCCCGCGACCCCCGTGGTGGGGGCCGCGAACCGGCAGCTCCAGGCCAAGGCCGTGCAGCGGATGGCCGAGGCGGGGCTCAGCGGCGTGCCGGTGATCCCGGTCGCCCGCGACGTCTCGCCCACGTCCACCTCCACCTCGAAGTCCACGTCGACCTCCACGTCCACGTCCACGTCGACCTCCACCGGCACCCAGACCCACCCGACCGTCCCCCGTGGCAAGGAGCTCGACGAGCTCGCGAGGGCACTGATCGACCCGGTGGCCCGGCTGCTCCGGGCGGACCTGCGCCGCGGACGGGAACGCACGGGCCGCCCCCACGACCACCGCCGCTGACCCGAACCCGCACCCGGCACGAGCAGCCTCCCGCCGGACCAGCCGGACCAGCCGGATCCACCGGACCAGCCGGATCCACCCGACCAGCCGGGCCCGCCGAAGCGTCCGGGCCATCCGGACCCGCCACCCCGAACGACACAGAACGCGCCCCCCGGGCAAGGAGAAAGAAGATGACGGACAGCATCGTCGCGACGAGCGTGTTCTTCCGGCTCGCGATCGGCGGCAACGACCTGGGCGCCTTCCACACCTGCTCCGGACTCGGCGCCCAGGTGGAGGTGGAGCAGTACGCGGAGGGCGGCAACAACGGGTTCGCCTGGCAGCTCCCCGGCCGCATCACCTGGTCCAACATCACCCTGACCCGCCCGGTGACCGCCGACACGCTCAAGATCGCCCGCTGGCTCGACGAGATCGTCCAGCGGGTCGAGCCCAAGGACGGCGAGATCGTCGCGCTCAAGCCGGACCTCAGCCGCATCGTCGGCTGGCAGGTGCAGGGCATCGTGCCGGTCCGCTGGGAGGGCCCCTCGTTCGATCCGGCCAACTCGCAGGCCGCGATCGAGACGCTGGAGATCGCCCACGAGGGCCTGCGCCCGTCCTGACCCCCGACACCGGACGCCGAGAGGAGGTACGTACCCGATGGCACGCGGCCGCGCCAACCGCACCCAGGCCCAACTGACGATCATGGAACCGCCCACCAAGGTCGGTGCCAAGCCGGGCGGCACCCTCGCCCGGGTCAAGCTCCAGTTCAACCCGTCGACCCTGTCGATGAGCAAGACCACCGAGTGGCGGCGCACGCCCTCCCGGATGGCCGGCCAGTCGGCCCTGCCCGAGTTCGTCGGCAGCGGGCCGCGCTCGCTCTCCCTGGAGGTCTTCCTCGACGCGACGGCCAAGCACGACAACTCCGTCGAGAAGGCCGTGCAGCAGATCATGATCGCCCTCGTGCCCACCAAGGCGAGCCTGGCCCGCAAGACGCCGGCCAGCCCCTGGGTGCGGTTCGAATGGGGCACGTCGAAGACGACCTCCTTCGACGGCGTCCTCTCCAACTTCTCCGTCAACTACAGCCTCTTCGACGTCGACGGGAAGCCGCTGCGCGCCACCTGCTCGCTCTCCATCGAGGAGGCGAGCGTCGACCCGGCGGGCCAGAACCCGACATCGGGCTCGCGCGAGGCACGCCGTACGCACCGTGTCGTCGCGGGCGACAGCCTGCCGTTGCTCGCCTGGCGCGAGTACGGCGACGCCACCGCCTGGCGGACCATCGCCGAGGCCAACGACATCGACGACCCCATGGTGCTCGTTCCCGGCACGGAACTCGTCGTGCCCAGCACCGAGGACGAGACCCCCGAGGAGGGAGCATGAGCCCGACCCGAGGCGGCCGGTCGTTCGCGGCCGACCCGATCGTCGAGGCACCGGACAAGCTGCCTGACCCCTGGGACAAGCAGGTGGTCAGCTGCGAGGTCGACGAGAACGTCGGACTGCCGGACACCGCCCTGGTCTCGTTCCGCGACCCGAACCACGAACTGCTCGCCGACACCGGGATCACCATCGGCACGGAGCTGAAGATCTCCGTCGCGACCGCCCAGGCCGGGCAGACCAGGGTGCGGCTGTTCACGGGCGAGGTGACGGCGCTGGAGCTGGACACCGACGACACGGGCTCGTACACGGTGATCCGCGCGCACTCCAAGGCGCACCGCCTCCAGCGTGGCCGCAAGGTCGTCGCGTTCCGCAACATGACGACGGCGGCCATCGTCAAGCAGATCGCCGCCGGGGCCGGGCTGCCCGTCGGCAGGGTCCAGGCCGCGGGGGGCGCGCACAAGCAGATCTCCCAGCCCAACGTCTCCGACTGGGAGTTCCTCCAGTACCTGGCGGGAGAGAGCGGCGCCCAGGTGCGGGTCGACGAGAAGGGCATGCTCCAGTTCGTGAAGCCGAAGCCCGCCTCGGCCGCGCCGGCCCCGTCCACCCGGGCGACCGCGAGCCCGATGGTCCTGGAGTACGGCGCCAACCTGCACGCCCTCCGCGCCGTCCTGACGGCCGCCGACGGGGCGAGCAAGGTGAACGTGCGGGGCTGGAACCTGAACACGAAGATGCCGCTGGTGGGGACCACGGCCTCCGTCGCCAGCAAGACCCTCGTCCCGGGGCTCTCCCCGTCGAAGGCGTCCGCGTTCGGCAAGAAGGCGGAGATCACCGTCGCCGACACCCCGTACCGTACGAAGGCCGACACGAAGGCCGTGGCCGATGCCGTGGCCGCGTCGGTGAGCGCCGGGTTCGGCGAGTTCGAGGCGGTCGTCGACGGGAACCCCAAGCTACGCGCGGGCACTCCGGTCGCCCTCGGCAACGTGGGCAAGGACTTCTCCGGCAGGTACACGGCCACCGCCGTCCACCACGTCCTGGAGCCGGGGCGCGGATACCGTACGACGGTCGTGGTCAGCGCCTCGCCCGACCGCTCCCTCCTCGGCCTCGCCTCGGGCGCCGAAGCGCCCGCACGCTCCGGGCGGATGCCGGGTCTCGCCATCGGCGTGGTCACCAACGTGCGTGAGGTGGGCCGTCAGCAGCGTGGCTGGGTGAAGCTGAAGTTTCCCTGGCTCGACGACACGTACGAGACGGACTGGGTACGTACCGTCCAGTGGGGTGGCAAAGGAGGCGGCGGGGTCTTCAGCCCCGAGGTCAACGACGAGGTCCTCGTCGGCTTCGAACAGGGGCTGCTGGACAGCCCGTACGTGATCGGCGGCCTCTACAACGGCGTCGACAAGCCGTCGAAGCACGACGTACCGCTCATCGAGAAGGCCACCGGCAAGGTCCAGCGCCGTTCCCTGGTGTCCCGCTCGGGCCACCGCCTCGAACTCCTCGACACCAGGACCGGCGTCTCCGGGCTGCGCCTGGCCACCGGCAGCGGGCGGCTGGAGGTGCAGCTCGACGAACGCCTGAACGAGATCGGCGTCACCGTCTACGACCCGACCGGCAGAACGCCGCTGACGTCGATGACGCTGACCCCGAAGGAGATCACGCTGGACGCGGGTCTGGGCACCCTCAACCTGAACGGCCAGACCGTGAACATCAACGCCAGGACCCTGATGAACATCGACGCCAAGACCTCGATGAACATCAGCGCCAAGACCGGGGTCACCGTCACCGGCGGGACGGCGGCGACGGTCAAGGCGGCGATGATCAACCTCAACTGATCCGCCCACCGGGCTCCCCACCCCCCCCGTACCGCTTCGACTTCGTCCTCGACAAGGAGTAAGTGAATGCCTCCCGCAGCGCGCGTAGGAGACCCCACGGCCCACGGCGGTGTCCTCGCCGCCCCGCCGCCCGGGCCCTTCACCGCCAGGGTCGCCACCGTGTTCATCGGCGGCAAGCCGGCCGCGGTGGCCGGAAGCGTGAACGCCTGCGGGCCGCACGCGTACCTCGCCCTCACCAACCTGGTCAAGCCGGTCCCGGGCGCCGCCACCACCCGCCGCGTACTGATCGGTGGGCTGCCGGCCGCCTGCGCGACGGACGACACGGTGTGCGGATCGAAGATCGTGGCGGGTGCGCCGAACGTCCTCATCGGAGGGCCGCTGTGAGCGAGCGGTTCATAGGCCGCGGTTGGGGATTCCCCCTCCGGGTGAGCCCCACCGGCGGGATCGGGATGGTGGAGCGCGACCGGGAGATCGAGGAGGCCATCCGGCTGGTCCTCGGCACGGCGCCGGGCGAGCGCCCGATGCGCCCCGAGTTCGGCTGCGGGATCCACGAGTACGTCTTCGCGCCCGGTGACGACGAGACGGCCGGCCGGATCGCCCACGAGGTGCGGACGGCACTGGAGCGGTGGGAGCCGCGGATCGAGGTCGACGACGTGGTCGTCGCGTTCGACGCCGTGGACGAGGGCGTCTTCTACATCGACGTCCGCTACACGATCCGGTCCACCAACGACCTGCGGAACCTGGTCTTCCCGTTCTACTCCATCCCCTCCACCGAGGGCTCCGACGAGACGGGAGTGCGCTGATGGCGCTGCCCTCACCCCACCTGGACGACCGACGGTTCCAGCAGCTGGTCGACGAGGCCAAGCGGTACGTGCAGCAGCGCACGCCCGAGTGGACCGACCACAACGTGTCGGACCCCGGAGTCACCCTGATCGAGACCTTCGCGTACATGGTCGACCAGCTGCTCTACCGGCTGAACCGGGTGCCCGAGAAGAACTACATGGCCTTCCTGGACCTGTTGGGCGTCCAGCTCTTCCCGCCGACGGCGGCCACCGCGGAGGTCGACTTCTGGCTGTCCGCGCCCCAGCCCGACACGGTGCTGCTGCCGGCGGGCGTCGAGGTGGCGACCGAACACGGCGGGACGGACGACGAGGTGGTCTTCGGCACCACCGCGGACCTGCCGATCGTGCCCAGCTCTCTGACCCGCCTGGTCACCGCCCACGCGGGCGGCGAGCAGACCGACCGTACGGCAGCCCTCGCCGAGGGCCGGGACATCCCTGTCTTCCAGGCCGCTCCGGCCCCGGGGGACGCCGTGCTGTTCGGCCTGCCGACCGCGGTTCCGCGCTGCATCGTCGCCGTCCAGCTGGACAGCCGCGTCGAGGGCGTCGGTGTCGACCCGCGGCAGCCGCCCCTGGTGTGGGAGGCCTGGGACGGCGCGCGATGGGTGCCGTGCGAGACCGACTCGGACACCACGGGCGGCCTCAACCGACCGGGCGAGATCATCGTGTTCGTACCGGCGAGCCACACGGCGTCGGTGCTCGCGGGCACCCGCGCCGGCTGGCTGCGCTGCCGGGTGGTCGCCCCCGAGGCGGGCCAGCCGTTCTACTCGGAGTCGCCGACCGTCCGCGAGGCGGAGGTGTTCACCGTCGGCGGCACCATGACGGTCGAGCACGCCGAGGTCGTGCACGACACCATGCTGGGCGCCTCCGAGGGGGTGGCGGGCCAGCGGTTCCGCGTCCCGCGCCCGCCCCTGCTCCTGGACGGCGAGCCGCCGGTGGTCGAGGTGTCCTCGGCCGAGGGCTGGCAGACCTGGACGCCGGTCGACCACTTCGGCGACTCGACCCCCGCCGACCGGCACGTGGTCCTGGACGCCACGACCGGCGAGTTCAGCTTCCCGCCCGCGCTGCGCGAGCCGGACGGCACGCTGCGCACCTACGGCGCGGTCCCCGACCAGGGCGCCCACGTCCGGGTCCCGCGCTACCGCACGGGCGGCGGCGCGGCCGGCAACGTGGCGCGCGGGGCGATCTCGGTGCTGCGCAGCTCCGTCCCGTACGTCGACCGGGTCGAGAACCGGGAGGCGGCACGCGGCGGGGTGGACGGCGAGAGCGTCGACAACGCCAAGATCCGCACCCCGCACGTCCTGCGGATACGGGACCGGGCGGTCACCGCCCAGGACTACGAGTTCATCGCCCGCGAGGCGGCCCCCTCGGTGAAGCGGGTCCGCTGCCTGCCGGCGGTGGCGGGGGAGGGCGGCGCGGTACGCGTGTTGATCGTGCCGGACGCCGTGGCGGACGAGGGCGACGACCGCCTCCGCTTCGAGCAGCTGATCCCCTCCGACCAGGTCATGTCGGCGATCACGACCCGCCTGGACGAGCGCCGCCTGGTCGGCACGCGCCTGGTGGTGGAACCGCCCGCGTACCAGGGCGTCACGGTGGTCGCCCGGCTGGTGGCGGAGCCCCAGGACGTGGACCGGGTGCGGGAGGCCGCGCTCGACGCGCTCTTCCGCCACCTGAACCCGCTGGTCGGCGGAGCCGACGGCAGGGGCTGGCCGTTCGGCCGCCCGGTCCAGTACGGCGAGGTCTTCGCGGTTCTCCAACGGGCCGCGCAGAACACCCTGGTGGAGGAGGTCCGCCTCTTCCCCGCGGACCCGGTCACGGGCCGGCGGGGCTCCCCGGTGGAGCGGATCGACGTGGCGCGCAACGCCCTGGTCTTCTCGTACCAGCACCAGGTCGTCGTGACCCCCGGTGACCTGGGCGGCGGTGCGCTGTGACCAGAGCCGCGATCCCCGGCCTGCCGAGCCGGCACCCGATCGGCGCCCTGCTCCCCGCCCTGTACGCGGACGACGACCTGGCGCAGCGCTTCACGTCCGGCCTCGACACGGTCCTGGCGCCGGTCTTCTCCACCCTGGACAACCTCCCGGCCTACTTCGACCCGGCGCTCACGCCCCCGGACTTCCTCCACTGGCTGGCGAGCTGGCTGGGCGTGGACCTGGACGAGGACCGGCCGGAGGAGCTGGCCCGCACGGTCGTGGCCCGCGCGATGGAACTCCACCGCCTGCGCGGCACCCGCCGGGGCCTGGAGGAACACCTGCGCCTCTGCCTGGGCGTGGAGGCCGAGATCGTCGACGGCGGCGGAGCGGCCTGGTCGACCACCCCGAACACCCCCCTGCCCGAGGCCCCGACGGGCGAACTCCTGGTCCGGGTCAGGGGCCCGGTGGACGCCCGCCAGGTCCTGGACGTGGTCCAGGCCTCCTGCCCGGTCCACCTCACGTGCCGCGTGGAGATCGTCACCGGCCCGTCCGACGAGGGAGGTAGCTGACATGCGCGCCTGCCCGGACTGCGGCACGGCCAACGGCGACACGGACGACTTCTGCGGCAACTGCGGAGCGTACGTGGGCTGGTCGAGGGACGAGGAGAAGAAGAAGGAGCGGGAGCACGAGGAAATCAGGCAGGACGAGGCGGACGAGGAGGACGCCGACAGCGACCGCGTCGACAGGCGTGACCGGCCCGCCGACCGGAGCCGCACGCATACCCGGGACTGCGACCGCGAGCGGCAGGACTCCAGAGGGGGCGAAGAGGCAGCACAACCCGAGTTCCCGCCGCTCGCCGCGTCTGTCGGGGAGCTCCCGACGGCCTTGGCACCGGACCTGCCGGGACTTCCGGCGGGACTCCCTGCGGAGATCCCGACCCAACCCCAACCGGGCTTCCTGAGAGGTCTCCTGAGGGGATTCCAGTCGGAACTCCCGGTGGAGATCCCGGCGGAGATCCCCACGCAGCTTCCGGTGGACCTCCCGGCGGCGGAGACCTCCGCCGAGGAGCCCGCGGAGGAGCGGCGCGAGAACCGAGCGCGCCCGACGAGCCCTGCTCCCGTACCGCCGCCAAGGCCCACCCACGACCCGACACCACCCCCACGCCCTCCTCTCCCGCCGAGCCCGGCCGCGCCCCCCGCCCGTACGCCGCAGGCGCCGACAGCCCCCCCGACGGCCCCGACGGAGTCGTCGGAACCGGTGGGGGCGGTGAAACCGGCCAAGCCGATCACGCAGCGCCCGAAGGTACGCGCGGCCGGGGCCCCGGCCGAGCAGGTGGGCCCGCCGTGCCCGCAGTGCGGCACGCCCAACGCCCCGGACCGCCGCTTCTGCCGCCGCTGCGCGGCTCCGCTGACGCCGACGGCACGGGTGGTCCCGCTGCCGTGGTGGCGCACGGTGTGGCCGTTCCGCCGCAAGGTGCGCGCGGGCTCGGGCCGGCTGGTACGCCGCTCGGTGATCGCCCTGGTGGTATTGGGCCTCCTCGTGGGGGGCTACTTCCTGATCCCGGCGGGCCGTTGGCTGTACGAGGACGTGCGCGACAAGCTCGGAAAGGCGACCCACATCACCCCGGCGTCGACCACGGCGACGGCCTCGATCCCGAAACACGGCCCGACCCTGGCGACGGACGGCCTCAGCAACACGTACTGGGGCACGCCGAAGGCGGGCGAATCGCTGACGTTCGAATTCCGCTCCCCGTTCCGCCTGGTGGACGTGGTCATCCACACGGGCGTCTCGGCAAAGGCGGAGGCCTTCCGCGGCCAGGCCCGCCCGACGAAGGTGGACCTGGTGGTGACGGCGGCGGACGGAAAGGTCCACAAGAAGACGGTGACCCTGGCGGACAAACCGGGACCGCAGACGATCCAGACGGGCTACAGCGACGTCGTCTCGATCCAACTCACCCCCCACGAGACGGCGGGCCTCTCGGAGGGCCGGCACATAGCAGTCGCGGAGGTGGAGTTCTTCAAGCGCAGCTGAAGGCGTCGTCCTTGCCTGACGAGAATCGATCAGGCTCGGCGGTGCTGTCGGTGCCCCCGATTACCCTGATTCTCATGACGATCGACGGGGTGAGCCGGCACGAGGACCGATCGGCCGGAGCCGGAACGCAGTGGCTCCTGCAGCCTCGGGGGACGGCACGAACGGGAGGCCCGAAGCACTTTCGCCATTCGGTCCGCGAGGGGATCCGCCTGTCGGACCCGGAGTACGCCGACGTTCTCGGCGAAAGCGCTGCCGAACTGCACGAACTCTTTCCCAGTGGCATAGCCCGCTTCTGGGGTGCGGTCACGCCGAAGAAGGAGAACGATGCCAAGGGCGTAGCCGTGCGAGAGTGCAAGGCCGGCGACGAGGTCCTGTTCTACGGCGAGAAGAAGTTCATCGCGCGAGCGACGATCCTCAAGAAATTCCGCCACGTGGACCTCGCGAGGAGGATCTGGGGTACCAACGACGACGGTGCCGTTTGGGAACACATGATCGCCCTCGGAGACGTCGTCGAGTTCACCGCGGACGCCATGCCCTTGCTGGCCGAGATCGACGGGCCGAACGACAAGCTCTGGAGCATGCAACTGGTCTCGGCCCCTGATCGCGCGCGTCTGCTCGACCGGGTGGACATTCCGTCGATGCCTGCCGTCGCCCAGTTGCCCGTTCCTCGGAAGCCGCAGACCGCCGTGGAGACGAAGCTGGAGCGACAGGTCCTGCTCCACGCGCTCGGCGCCCTCAGGACGCACACGGGCCAAGACGGTCCTTCTCGGCACAAGCCGCTTGCCCTGCTCTGGTCCATGAGGCGCCTGGAGGCAGGCGAGGACCGACTCGCACCCTGGGGCGAGTTCGAACGCGAAGTCGGCTCGCTGCTCACGGATTTCGGAGGGACCGGGTCTCGTGTGACCCCGCACTACCCCTTCTCCCGGCTGCGCAGCAGCGGCATCTGGGAGGTGGAGGGCATCTCGGAGGACATCAAGGACCCCGGTCCCGGCGTTCTTCGTACGGCGAGGGCCAAGGCGGGCTTCGCGCGCTCAGCCGCTCGCCTGCTCCGTCAGCCACGTCTACGGGCGGAGGCGGTCAACCTCCTGACGTCGACGTACTTCTCGGCCGCGGAACGGGCACTGGTGCTTGCGCGTGTCGGACTCGGCGGCTATCTCAGCGCCAGTGGGGAGACCGACGGGCCCGAGGGCGACACCACCGAAGTGCCCGGTGGTAGCAGCGGCCCGGTGAAGCGCAGTGCGATCAAGGGGACGCGTCCCCAGCGGAACCCGGAGCTGATAAGGCAGGTGAAGAAGTGGCATCGGGACACCTGCCAGGTGTGCTCGGAGCCGCTGGAGGACCTCGTCGGCCACTACAGCGAGGCCGCTCACATCCAGGGCATCGGCAGCCCTCATGAGGGACCCGACCAGCTCAGCAACATGCTGTGTCTCTGCCCCAATCACCACAAGCAGTTCGACCGGCTCGTCATCTACATCGACCCGGAGTGGAACGTCCGGCGCACTCGGGACGACGAGCTTCTGTACGCGCTGCGCTTCCACCCCCGGCACCGGATCGAACCGGAACACGTCGAGTACCACCGCGTCCTCTGTGGCAAAAGCGCGGTGACCGGAGCGCTCGATACCCAGCCGCTGACCTGACCGCGCCGGCACATAGCTGTGGCGGAGGTGGAGTTCTTCAAGCACAGCTGAGTTTCAGCTCTCCGGATGAAGGACCCCGTCCAGGTCCATCGTCGGATGCATCTTCATGGGCCCGTACTGGTCGATGTCGGAGGGGCGGGGCGCCTCGGGTCCGTCCTCTCCGCACCGTACGAGCCGCTCGACGCGGCAGATCCGGAAGAGCCGGTCGTCGATGCGGACCTCGTTGGCCCGCCCGGCGGCGCGGAACTCCTCGCCGGCCAGCCGGTAGCGCTCGGTCTTGTGCTCGCCGAACTCGTAGATCAGGGACCAGAGTTCGGTCATCCCCATGTAGAGCGAGCGCCGCGCCTCGTGCGGGGTGGGCTGCAGCATTCCCGCCGGTCGCCAGCCCGCGCCCCGCCGCTCGGCGACGCCGAACCCGACGGGCAGCAGGGCGATGTCGGGGTGGGTGGCGACGGCCCGCAGCGACTCGTCCCGCATGGGCTCGGGGAACCGCTTCCCGGCGTACGAGAACTCCCGCAGCCCCAGCTTGAGGGCCTCCTGGGTGAGCCCGTCCTCCCGCTCGGGGGAGAGCACGAAGCCGAGGTCGGGCGAGGGCGGCCCGCTCCGGTGGTCCCAGTCGGGCTCGGCGGCGTCCGGGTCGGTCGCGCGCGGCGGTTCGAGCCCGCTCTCCCCGCTCCGCGCGAACTCGTCCGCGCGCACGATCCGGTACCGCTCCCCGACCGCCACGATCTCGTTGACGGGCTCCTTCTCCAGGATCGCCACGGCCGCCAGGAGATCCCGCCGCACGTCCCGGTCGTCGGTGTCGTCCTTGGCACGGAACCACAGCAGCGAGTTCAGACTGTCCCGGGCCTCCTGCGGCATGCCGGCCCCCACCTCCCGCACCACCTCCCACCCGTGCTCCCGCTCGACCGCCACCCCGAACAGCGGCCCCCGCAGAGCGAGCTGCGGATACAGCAACGAGGCCTCCACCCCGTCCGCCTCCCGCACCCACGCCACGGGGTCCCCACCACGAACCAGCTCCTCGTGAATCCGATCGAGGCGCCGTTGCTTCCAGTCATCAGCCATACACACATGGTGGCGACCCACCGCACCGCCCGCGACCGAATCATCCCAACACTCCAACCTGTTGGGATCGCGAGCGAGAGCCCCAAGGGCCGACTGAGCCCGAGCGAGAGGCCCGGGCCGGGGCGGCTATCGCAGCCCCGGCCGCTGGTACGCGCCGATGTCGGTCGACCCTTCCAACCGGTTGCCGAAGTAGTCGTACCGACCGGCGTTCTGGATGGTCACACCGGCGCCGAGCGCGGGGGAGCCGGGCCGCAGCCGCAGATCGCTCGGCCGGTCCGGTGTGGCGTCGAGGAACTCCGGATCGGCGGTGACGGCATGGGCGTCCCTCGCGGGCACGGCACCGACACCCACGTACAGGTTGTGGTCGTACGTGTTCAGCGCATCGCGGATGGGCGAGCCGCCCTCGGCGGTGCTGACAAAGACGTTGTTCCGGAAGGTGACCCCGCCCTTGCCGTTGTCGCTCACCATGGCCGTGCCCTCCTGGTCGGTCACGACGGTGTTGTTGTAGACCTGGGTGTCGGTCGTGGCAGCGGGGCAGACGACGGAGATCACGCCGTACGGCGGGCTCCACGTGTTCCGGTCGTTGATGCTCACGTTGTACCGGAAGACGTTGTCGGCCGATGTCATGCCGGTGGCGTTGCAGACGAGCAGGAAGCCGCCCTCGTTGTCGTGGCTGTAGTTGTACTGGTAGACGTTGCGGTTGTTCCCGCCGTCGAAGTCGAAGGCCTGCGAGTCGAGCGTGCCGTGGCCGCCGGTGACCTCGTTGTACTGGTACACGGCGTCGTCGAAGTTCCACGCCCAGATGCCGACGTTGTAGCCGGCCGAGCGCATGTTGAACCCGTCGACGTAGTTGTCCTCGACGAGCGCGTGGTGCCCGTGCTGGAGGACGATGCCGTCACCGCCGACGTCCACCACCTCGTTGCCCCGGATCGTGATGTCGGTGTTGGGCGCCCAGCCGGGCGCACCGCTGAGCGGGTGCTCGGGCCGCTTGCCCCAACTGGACGCGGTGGAGATGCCGGTCCGGTCGACGTGCTTGACGGTCGAGTCGGAAACGGTGATCCCGTCGAAGCGCGTCGGCGTCGCCGTACCCCGTACGACGAAGAGGATCCCGCCCGACGGATCGGGATCCTTGTGGTCGGAGCCGTTGACGTCGTGCACGTCCACGTCGTCGACGACGTAGTGCCTACCGGTGCCGAAGTCCGTGAGCCGGAACAGGATGCCGGCCCGCCGCTCGTCCGGCCCCGGCGCGGCGCCCTTGTTGGAGACGTCGAGATTCCGCAGCTCCCACTGCTCGACGTTCTCCAGCAACACGGCCGCCCGCGCGCCACCCCCCTGGATACGGGGCTTCGCGCCCTTCCCGTACGCGTCCACCCGCACCGGCGCCCCTTCGGCCCCGGACCCGCTCGGCGCGAACACCCCGACACAGGTACTGCCGCGCCGGAACAGCACCCGGTCACCGGGCCCGTACTCCCGCTCGCTGGCCTTCTCCAACGACTTCCAGGCGGACCCCGGCGAGGCCCCGGACGCACTGTCCGAACCACCTCCGCAGTCGACGAAGTACGTCGCACCACCGTGCCGCTCCCCGGCGTGCGCGGTCGGACCCCCCACCGCCCCTGCCGCCACCACCACGGCAAGCACCACTCGCGCGCCCCAACTGGCCATCCGCATGGGCTGGTTCTCCCTGTCTGATCGGTCGCTACGTAACCGTCGATGACAGGAACGAACGGTTCCACGCCCTTTCCGACCCAGTCCATGCACGGATCGACGAGCACTTGTGTTTTCGTCGCGGTGAGGGTGCGGGGAACGGGCGCGATGGGCTACGCGTGCGCGCGGCAGAAGGCGCGAACCGCTGCCGTGAAAGCCTCCGGCGCCTCAAGGTTACTCACATGGCCCGCAGCGGGGATCGTCACCAGCTCGGCATGCGGGATGGCGTCCCGGAAGGCATGCGCGACGTCCAGCGGGGAGCGGGCGTCCAGCTCGCCCCACAGCAGCAGGGTCGGCACCGTGATCCGGGGCAGCAGGTCCGTCTCGTCGGCCTCGGCCATCAGCGAGAGCTGCCTGGCCAGGGTCTCCGGCCGAACCTCCCGGTTCATGGCGTCCAGCAGCACCGCGAAGCGCTCCGGTGGACCGGCGGCGTAGAGCCCGGGCAGCGTCGGGTCGAACGCATCCGCGGGCGCCGCCAGCATCCGCCGTGCCCCCTCGACGCGCGCCGTGACCTCCTCCGGCGGCAGCGAACCCTTCCAACCGGCGTACGTGTCCACCATCAGCAGCGACCGCACCAGGTCCGGCCGCCACCGGTACAGCTCCAGGACCACCGTCCCGCCCCACGAGAGCCCCCCGACCTGGGCAGGCCCGAGCCCCACGTCCTCGATCACCGCGGCAAGGGCGCGCGCGTAGTCCTCCAGCCCGAAGCCCGCCGGCAGCGCGCCGGACCTCCCGGACCCCGGCTCGTCCCAGGCCACCACCGTGAACTCGTCCGCCAACGCCTCGACTTGCGGCTGCCACATCCGCCCGTCGACGGCGGCCCCATGAACAAGCACCACGAGCGGCCCCTGCCCGGCCCGCGTATAAGCGACATCGACCCCGCCGACCCGCACCACAGCCATACCCCCAGGCTAGGCCCCACCACCCAAGCCCACTACCGGTCGGCCCCCGGGCAGTCGAGCCACTCACCGGAACAGCGCCCCACCCCCGCTCTCCCGAACGCACAGAACCATGCCGAACCCATCGATCCCAGGGTTCCTGAACGGCCGTACGAAGCCCTGTCGGGTCAGTACCCCAGAGATGAAGGCCGAGAATCGCGCCCTCGAGACGGGCAGCACACGTCCGATCAGTTCCGGTCCGCCCCAGGCCCACTTGTCGCCTGAACCTGTTTCGGCGGGCGTCTGCCGCCAGCAGGAGGGGGCTCGGACGTCCTGCTCAACGGCGACGTCGAGCCCGCCCGCCTCGACGACTTGGGGCGGCTCCTCGGCTCCTTCGGGTTCCCTTACGAGCTTGAACTGAGCGACGAGCCCAGCGCCCTCCTGCGAGTCATCAGACCCTCCACCGACCTCGAGTCCCCTGTCCCTACCTGGGGCCTTCGTCGTGGGGCCGGCCCCGAGAACCTCTCCACGAGCGTCCACGGCCCCTGTCGCACGCCCGCACATACAACAAGACCCCGTCCTCAGTGTTTCCACTGATCACGGGGTCTTTAGGCACTTCCTGCGAAGTGCCCCCGGCAGGATTCGAACCTGCGCACACGGCTCCGGAGGCCCCGTGCGTCTCACGAGTCTCCGCAGGTCAGCGACCTACGAGTATCATTCCGAGCCTTGTCGGTCCACGAATAGGCCGCACGTTAGCGGAAGGTGTTGTCCGGACGTCACCCGGTGGTGACGTGGGCACAGAGGCTGAGCTGCTGATACCCACCGGGTACGTCGGCTCCTATGACCGCCCAGAATCCTTTGGAATCGCGTAGGTGCCCACCCAGGGTGTGCCATGACAGGCCTGGAAGCTCGATCCGCAGCGCGGCGAGGCCGGCGGAAGCCAGACCGCATCGCTGATACTCCGGCAGCGTGTAAGGCTGCTCTACCCACCCAAGCCGACAGCGCCGGCAGACCTGGTAGTCGACGCTGAATGCGAAGTCACCATCCAGGTTGGCTGCCCGCTGACGCCAGTCGTCGCCCCGCTCTCCCGAGATGGTGTCCTGCCATGGCGTTTCTAACCGTGGCACGCTCGTCCATCCCCTCCGCCGCCCAAGCCGCCCGCGGCTCACCCGCCGAAACATCTTGCGCCAGTGCCTCCGCCCAGACACCCGCCCTACTTCGTGCGCCCGACTAGCCAAGCGCTTCGCTGCTTCCCTGTCGTCATCGCTCGTCATGATGCTCATCGTTCCCCGCCCCGGCGGACGAGGAGCTCTGTTTGCCGACGAAGGCTGGGAAGCTCCTCGGCCACGCCCAGTCTGAGGACCCTCCGGACCACTGTTTTTGTAAGTTCGATCAACGGTATGTCACGGCACGCCGCGGCAGCAGGTGCGAGGGCAGGGCAAGCTGCCGGGGACCGTGGGCGTACGCCGTCGTTGATGTCAGATGTGGATGTCAGGCAGGGCATCGACGCTACAGCTCGCCAACTTCCTCCGATCTTCCCGCGATGGCGGCACGGACGTGGAGCCCATGAGCGGCAGTGCGTGACCAGCAACGGCGCCAGGGGCGGGCGCTTGTGATCGGTTCCTCAAATCCGACAAGTAGAACTCTTGCCATAAAAGACGTATGCGCCTCAATCGATCATCGAGGCCGCGAGCTCATGTCATGATGCGGATCATGAGCGTCCAGGACGACAAGCGCGAGAACCAGATGATCGATCGCTTCAACCTTGAGGTCCCAGAAGACCGCAAGCGATCTGATATCGATGCCTACTTGACCGTACAGGGGCAGACTATTTCGTTCGAGCTGAAGTCGGCTACGCGCAAGGGCGTGTCGACAGTCAGGGATCTCGGGCAGGGGCATTTCAGTAAATGGAAGAACATGCACTGGCTCTTCGGTGTGTACGACGCCAGGGGGGAGCGGCTGCTATACACCCACTACGCCTCGCCCGAGGCCATGGTCCCGTGGATCTCCGGCAAGGAGCAGTATGTGCGCCCCGATATCTCGCTCGCGCTGCACGCCGCGCAAGGTGTGGGGCGGGATGCTGTCGTCGACCTGCTCGGGGAGAAGGATTACTACACCCGGGACGAAGCCAAGTGGGTCATGAAGAACCAGTGGTCTGCGGCGCAGTACCTGCAGGCAGGAGACCTAACTGAAGGCAAAGAAGTGCGGTACTCCTTGGATCGAATGGTCGAGATAATGCGGGAGCGTTGTCTCTATGTGATGTCTCGCGGGGCCACGCTGAACAATCCACACATTCCGATGTCGTACATCGCGGAGCTACCTAAGATTACGGATGAGCCAGCGATGAATCTCCGGCGTCTGGTTAAGGATTACTTGGAGAGAGCATCCATCACCGAAGATGCCACGGCATAGGCGAGTGGCGGCGGAACAGCATTTCCGATCTGACCGAGAGCCATATAGGTGGCGCCTACGAATGGCCAATCCTCCGGAAACCCTTGAATCAGCGCCACGTCAGGTACGGACAGTCGAAAGTGTCCGTTCTTGGCGACGAAGGCTCGGGCGGATGGGCGATCCGCCGCCACGCCGTTGGGCCAGATCTCCAGACTCTCAAACTTGCGCTGTGCAGCGACGCTATTGAGGATCGAGGTCGTGTGCCGCGGGCCTGTCAAGCTGCTTCGGATCGTTGGCGAGAGATCGTCGATTCCGATGTCGGGCAGGCCCAGCGCCTCGCGGAGTCCCATGCAGCGGGCTTCGCTGCCGATGGAAGCGTCGCCCCAAAAATGCGTGGGTTCAGGCGCGTTCCAGGCGTTTGCGGTCTTCTTGGCGCGAAAGCCTACAAAGAATACTCGGCGTCGAACTTGGGGGACGCCGAAGTCACTGGCTTGAAGGATTACCTTCTGAATGTGATAGTTGGCAGAAAGGGGAGTCAGGATGCTATCTGCAACGTACTCAGAGAACTTCGGGCTAGCCAGTGCGGGCACATTCTCGCCGATGAAGGCGGCTGGCTTGATCTCCTTTACGGCGCGCACGAACTGAGGCCACATGTCCCGTTCATCCAGGTGACCTTGCTGTCGTCCTGCGTTGGAGAAGGGCTGGCACGGAGGGCCTCCATGGAGGAGGTCCACCTCGCCGCGCCACTGCTTGAAATTGACTCCGCGGACGTCGCCCTCGCTGCCGCTGAAGACCGCCCAATGGTCACGGGCTTTCCGTAGCGTGTCACCTGCCTCCGGCATGATCTCGAATGAGGCCGTGTGGCCAAAGCCGGCCCGTTCTACGCCGAGGTCCAGCCCGCCCCCGCCGCTGAAGAGGGAGAGGGCGTGCATACCCGAGGCTTCGCGCTGCGGCATCAGGTCCAGCGGGCGGAAGTTCGGCGTATTGATCGCGTGTAGTGGAGCAGGCCCCTCACCAGCCAATGCGGAGCGTCGTGCTTCCCGTGACTCGCGCGACATCTTTCGAAACTTCTCGCGCTGCGCCTCGGTCAGGTCGCGCGGCTGGTGGAAGGGGGAGGTCGTCCGAATCCGACTCGGCACGACCTGCCCCTCGGGTGCCTCCGACGTACCGGAGGTGTCGAAGAGGCTGTCTTGCTGAGTGGGCTCGGGCATGCTGCGAATCTTACGAGACGCCGGAGCGTTTGTCAGCTGTGTGAGGCGGTGGCGGCTCTGACCTGGGGATATGTCCTGGCGTACTCGCGCGTCCCGCAGGGTTTCCGCGAGCGAAGCCCCTGGGGTATGGATCGGCAGCAAGGCCTTGTGTGAATGATCATGACGCCGGTGGGCTCCGTCGCTGGACTTCGCCGCACCCCGTAATTCCCATCCCGTCTGCCGTCGACCCACACGTACGTGGAGCGGGCGCGGTGCCGGGCGTCCAGGTGGAGCGCCCAACTGGACGAACGACCTGGACGCCCGGTGCCGTGTCTGCTGGGCTTGTCCTGGGTCGATGGCAGACGGGATGGGAATCCCCGCCCCTGCCATCCACGCAGCCGCACCCGCAATGGGAGCCCCCGCCATCCCGGAGCCTGAGCGCCCCCGCCGGAGGCATGTCCCTGACGTGCACCTCGCGCACTCGCCCAGGCCGCATCGTGGTTCCCCACCCATCAACCCGAGCCGTCAGGCGTGCGGCCGGCGGCCGGGCCGGAGCGGGGCGCAGACAGGAGCGGCGGCCCGGGCGACGGGCCGCACGCGCCGCGCCGTGCGCGGCGGGTGCCCTTGATGAAGTAGAGAAACTCTCACCGCGCTCCCCGTCAGTGCTCCGGTGTCGAGCGCTCGGCACCGCCCCAGTAGGTTGCCGCTATGTCACTCACACCAGACAACGAGGTCCGCAGTAGAGAGGAACTCGTCGCGTTCCTTAGGGAGCTGCACCAAGAGTTCCGTCGCCACGGCGACGAGTGGGAGAACCACACACTCGAACGATTCCTGGAGGCCCTCGCAGCATGGGTGCATGATGCTCCAGGCGTGTATCGGAACTTCGGCAAGGAGTTCCCGGCAGATGGCAGCTGGGACTTCTTCGCCCAGGCGCTCTACGCAGCCACGCTCTACGAGTGATCGACACCGCGAGCCGAGGTCTCCCTTCGTCATCAGCTACCGGCGCAGATCCTGCGGGGCCACAAACCCGGTGCGTCTGGGTCATGCCATTCGACTCGACGGCCGCCGCGACAGAATGAGTGCAGCCTCGCCATCGACGTAGCTCCCTACGCCGCGTCTCGGTCAGGACGGGTTCCGTGTTCCAGGTACACCGGGGTCGCGACTGCGTGGGCTTCCATGGCCGCTGAGATCCGTCGGGCGAGACGAGGGATAGTGCGCGCCTGGACCTCGTCCGGGGTGAGAAACGCAAAGCTCTTGATCTCGTCGGCCTGCAAGGCGATGCGGTCCAGCGTTTCCGCTGAGAGCTGGCCACCATCGAAGAGGTAGAGGACCTTGTCCCCTTCCGAAGCGCTGGGAGCCCAGTCGACTGCCAGCAGGGTCCCGAGCTGAGGTTCGATGCCCAGTTCTTCGCGGACCTCACGAGCAGCCGCTTGCAGAGGCGACTCGCCTGCCTCGACGTAGCCGCCGGGAATGTCCCAGTAGTCCTTGTAGGTGGGCTCCACCATGAGAACCCGGCCGGCGGCATCAAAGAAGAGCGCACCCGCGGCCATACGCGGGTGCGCCATCCTTGCTTCGTGCTCGTTCGCTGCCATGGGGCTGAGCGTACCTAGATCAGATGACGCGCAGCCGGTTGGCGAGATCGGCCATGTGACGAGTCGGCCTGCCGCGCTGGCTTCGCACCCAGGTCAGTACAAGCTCTCGCGCAAGGTAGTGGCTCCGGACCTGCTCCGGTGCCCACTGTTCGGCTTCGAGAACCTTCGCGAGGGCGTCGTCCACGCGGTTGTGTGCGCTCAAGGCTCGGGCCATTTCGAGGTTGTGCCGTGTCCGGCGCTCGGTCGGCAGCCCACTCGTGTCGATCTGCGGGCCTAGGTCGACGGCGACCTGCATGTCTCCCAGCTCGGCTGACGTCGCTACGCGGTGGATCGCCACGTTGGTTGGCCCGAATGCGGTCCATACGTGGTTCGCGTCGCGCCCCAGCTGACGTGCCGCACGGTCGGCTTCAGCAAGAAAGTCTCTGGTGGTGGTGCGGTCCTCCGCGCGTGCTGCGGCCATCGAACCGGCGAGGAATAGCGTCCCGTAGATCGACAGGAAGTCGGGGCCCGCGCCGCTGAGGCCGGGGCGCAGGTAGTCCGAGGCATCGCCGACCAGCTGAACAGCAGCGTCAAAGCGGCCGTTGGACAGGAGGCAGTGCGCGACGGAGCGGAAGAGTGACCCTGTGACCACGGTGTTGCCGGACTGCTGAGCAGCCGCCAATCCGCGGTCTGCAGCGATCCAAGCCAGGTCCGTTTCACCAAGCTTGGTCAGCACCATGGCAGCACCCTGGTAGGTCATAGCCATCAGTTCGTGGGCCTGGTCACGGTCCTGGCCGTCGTACGCCTGGGCCGCGATGAGCACATCCGCAAGCAGAAGCGGAAGTCGGCGCGTGGCGAATCCGTACCGCGATCCCTGGTAGGCATCCCAGACCTCCGCGACGTTCTCTCTCAGCTCGTCTAGCGGAGTCGGCTCCCCCTCGGTTGTCACGCCGAGAAGTGGAGTGAGCTGCCGATAGTTCATGAGCGCAGATCGCAGCGCCGGCACCGTGCGGGTGCCGCTGTCGGACGTCCAGTCCATCAAGGTCGGTTCGGCGAGCAGGTCACCTAAAGACACGTCCAAAGCGTCTGCCAGGGATTTGATCACTGAGAGCCTGTCCAACTCCAGCCGGTTGTTCTCGGCCTTGCTCAACCAGTCGACCGTGCGCCCGACGAGGCCAGCCAACACCTCCTGTGACAAGCCGCGCCGGCGGCGGTACCAGGCGACTCGCTCGCCGACCGTCAGGTTCGTCGTCATTCCTCGCATAGGAAGAGCTTCCCCCCGCCTCTTCACGTGACCCCGGAGAGTTTTTCCGGGGTAGTGCTTCGGACCAGCCCTAGCGTTGCTGACTACCCGAGGGGCTGTCAGACGGAATGCGCAACGAGGGGGCCACGATGGCACTGACCCCAGCAGAACACTTAGACCTGCTCAACGAGATGAGAGGCCTTGGCTTGGAGCTCGCGGACCTGAGTCGCCGAGCAGACGCGGTGATCACCGCGCTCGCGTCTGCTGCCTCACCAAGTCCTCAAGCTGATCCATCCGCTCGGCGAGGCGTCGCACCTCTTGGCGAACCTCCGAGAGGTACTCAGTGATCTGCTCGAACTCCGGACTGCGCTTCTGGCCATGGCCTTCACCCGGGAGGGCGGCGAAACTGCCCTTTCCCTGGTGGGAGATCGCGTAGCCGTCCTCTCTCAGCCGAGCGATCGCCTGGCGTGCGACGGTGCGCGATACGCCGTGATCAGTCATCAGCTTGGACTCGGACGGCAACTTGTCGCCCGGCAGGAGCTTCCCGTCCTGGATCAAGCGCTTGAACTCGTCGGCGATCTGCAAGTACGCAGCGCGACCGGTGAAGTCGGCCATAGACCCTCTCAGTGTGTTGGTGCCTAGTCCAGCACATCGCACAGATCCAAGTCGAGGAACCACTTGACACGCCAAGTAGGACAGGTTCATCCTCTATCCAAGATGACGTACTAAGTGCGTCAGGTTTAAACGATCTAGGAGTGCGCTCATGCGTCAGATCCCTGTCGACACCTCCACCGCGATGGTGATGGTGGCCCAGCCCCCGGCCCCGAAGATCGCGAACCGCCAGACCGGTGAGGTCGCGACCGACCGCGAAACCGGCGCCACGATGATGACGGTCGACGTCATGTTCGTGATGGACGGCAACGCCGAGATCCTGAGCCTGACCGTCCCTGAGCCCGGCATTTCCGGCGAGCTGACCATGGGCACCCCGGTCGCGCTGACCGGTGTCGTGGCTCGGCCGTGGGAGAACGAGTTCAACGGCCAGAAGCGGCACGGGATCAGCTTCCGCGCAGTCGCCGTCACCTCGCTGGCCGCCGGCACCTCGAACTCGAAGGCTGCCTGAGCATGACCGCCTTATGGGTCTCGCTGGCGCTGGTCGCCACGATCGCGCTGCTGCTGCGGTGGCAGCGTCCGGCCTGGTACTGGATGACCTTCGGCGTCCTGTTCGCCGTAGTCCGGGTCCTCGTCCGGTACGGGTCGGTTATGGACGCGTGCGGGCTGACCGTCCCGCCCTCTCGCTTCCGCCTCGCGGTCGCACGCATGGCCAACCGCCCCACCCCTGAGCCCAGGTCCCCTCGGATTCTGCGGCTCCGGCCGACGCGGACTGGTTTGGTGCTGCGAGTGAAGCTGCGGCCCGGTCAGGATGCCTTCGACTTCTCCGCCGCCTCGGACCGACTGCGGCACTCATTCGTCATGCAGAACGTCACCGCCCGAGAGATCAGGTCCGGTGTGGTCGAGCTGCGGATGACCGGCTACGACGTCCTCAAGCGCGTCCATATGCCCGCGGTCGCCACTACGGGGGTGATGCGGGTTCCGGTCGCGATGCGTGAGGACGGTGGGGTCTATTACCGCGACTACCGCCAGAGCCCGCACGCGCTGAACGTCGGAGCCACGCAGTCCGGCAAGTCCGTCTATCAGCGCAACCTCGTCGCCGGCCTCGCCACATTGGATGTCGCCCTGGTCGGGATCGACTGCAAGCAAGGTGTGGAACTCGCCCCGCTTGCCCGCCGTTTTACTGCCCTGGCTGACAACCCGGACACTGCCGCCGAGCTGCTTGACGTGCTCGTCGAGCACATGGCCGACGTCTACCTGCTCATCCGCCGCGAGCAGCGGCTGAGCGCAGACGTACCAGACGCGGAGATCACCGCCGACATCTGGGACCTGCCCGACCACCTGCGCCCGACCCCGATCGTCCTCGTGGTCGACGAGGTCGCCGAACTCGCCCTGTTCGCCACGAAGGAGGAAGAGAAGCGCCGGGACCGGATCATCACCGCCCTGGTGCGGCTCGCGCAGCTCGGCCGCGCCGCCGGCATCTATCTGGAGATCTGCGGGCAGCGCTTCGGCTCTGAACTCGGCAAGGGGATCACGATGCTTCGTGCCCAGCTCACCGGCCGTACCGCCCACCGCGTCAACGATGAGACCTCGGCGAGCATGGCCTTCGGTGACATCTCCCCGGACGCTGTCCTGGCCACCATCCAGATCCGTACGGACCGGCCCGGCACCGCCGTCGCCGGGGACTCCTCCGGCGGCTGGGTCCGCATCCGCACCCCACACCTCACCCTCCGCCGGGCAGTGAACATCGCGAACTCCCAGGCCCACCGCGCCCCGGAGATCCCCGCTCTGGATGCCTTCCGGCCCGTCCTGCCGAGCCTGGTCAAGGTCCCGGCCCCGGCGGTCGAAACCGCCCCCGCCCCGGCCTAGCCACTCGCCGCACAACGGTCGGCGTGACCGCCCTCGCGCCACGTCCCTACCTCACCCATGCCTGAAACCGGAAGGAAGCGCCCGCCATGGCCGCTCGCAAGAGCCCCGCCCGCAAGGTCGCGCCGAAGGAGTGCCCGGACTGCAAGGGCGTCGGAGAGACCACCGAGACCGTGCAGGTCGGCACTCGCAAGCGCCGTGACACCGAGCACCGTCAGGCAGCGCTCTGCCTGTCCTGCTTCGGCACCGGCCACGCCACCACCTGACCCGTCGGGACCGGGCGGCCGGCCAACCAGTGCCCCGCCCCTGTCCCGGCCCCAACCCCAGGAAGGAGGAACCCCCTTGAAGCGCGCGCCCATCCGCGTGGACGCCGTCCTCGTACAGGCTGTGATCGCCGGGGCCCTGTCCTTCGCCCACCTCCACGACCTGGCCGCAGCCGCCGGACAGACCGGCTGGAAGGCGTGGGCCTACCCCGTCTCCGTCGACCTCCTGCTCGTCGCCGCCTGGCACCGCCTCCGGACCCTCCGGGCGGCCGGCGTGTCTGCCCGCTCGGCCTGGACCTGGTTCACCGTCGCGCTCGCTGCCTCACTGGGGGCGAACGTGGCCACCGCCGGACTCCTCGACCTCGGCGACGTACCCGACTGGCTGCGCATCCTCGTCGCCGGATGGCCAGCCCTCGCCTTCCTCGGCGGCACCCTCCTCGCCCACACCCCCGCCCCCACGGCAGAGCCGACGACCGCTGCCGCGGACCCCGTGGAGTCTCCGGCGGTCGAAACGGTCGTCGAGCCAGACGACACCGCCGAGCTGGAACCCGAGCCCGCTCCCGTCCCGGCTCTGCCCGCCGTCGAGCCCGACCCGGCGACCGAACCGAGCCCCGTACCCCCGGCCGTCGCTGTTCCGCCGGCGCTGGTTGCTCACGCCCGGAAGGTCGCCGACGACCACCACAGCCGTACCGGCTCGCCGATCGATACCGACACCCTGCGCGCCCGCCTCGGTGTCCCGCCCCAGATGGCCGACGCCATCGCCGCCCAACTCGCCGTCTGACCAGCAAAGGAGAACTCGATCATGCGTGACTCGACCCGCCGCGCCCTGGAGCGTGCCGCCGAACTGACCCGGAACAACCGCCTCGTCGACGCCATGGCCACTGCCGAGCCGGTGATCGCCGCTGCCGACGAGTTCGAGTCGGCCGAGATCCGTCGGTGGCTCACCGACCACGCCGACGACTTCACCCGGGAGGGCTGACCGCCATGGCCGCACGCGACTTCTTCCACTCCGTGATGCGGATCGGCCCCGTGCAGATCGGCACCCACCGCGACCGCCACGGCCGCACCAAGCACACCGCCGCCTGCACCGCCGATGACTGCGGATGGTCCGCCGACTACTCCAACCAGTCCGCCGCCCAGCTCGCCGCACGCACCCACCGCTGCAAGCCCCGCTAACCGCGAAGGAGAACCGCGTCATGGACGTCCCGCTCTGGCTCGCCCTGATCGTCGTCGGCGCCCTCGGCATCAAGCTCATCCGCCCGCCCTGGTGGCTCGTCGCCGTGATCCTCCTCGGCGGCTACCTCCTCGCCGACAGCGTCCTCGCCCCGCTCATCGACACCACGATCAACCAGTAGGGAGAACCGCCATGCTCCGACCGCACGTCCCGGTCAACCCGCTCCCGACCGGCATCGTCACCCCGCCCATCCAGCCCACCCCGACCACCGCCATCGAGCCGACGGCCAACCACGACCGCACCCCGGCCCCGGTCGCCCCGGCCCGTACGACGGTTCAGCTCACCCCCGGCAGTGCGGTCGCCCTCGCCGCCGGCGGTGGCGCGGTCGTCCTGGTTGTCGGCGCCGTCCTGGTCTCGATGCTCCTGGCGGTCGCCATCACCGGCGTCTCCGTGGCTCTGATCGCGGTCGTGCTGCGGCTGCTCGTGCGCGACATGCAGAAGGGCCGGTGACCGGCATGGACACGTACACGATCGCCGCCGGGTTACCGGCCCTCGGCTGGGCCCTGCACGGCGGCCTGCTCGCCCGCCGCCTGGCCACCGCCCGCCGCGACCCGCTGACCGGCCTGCACACCCGAGCCGGATGGACCACCCGCGCCGAACGCCTCATGGCCAGGCACCCGGGTGCGCTCGTGCTCCTGGTCGACCTGGACGACTTCAAGACCATCAACGACACCCACGGCCACGCCGCCGGAGACGCGGTCCTCACCGCCACCGCCCAACGGCTGAGCAACTGGTGCGGACACCACGGCATCGCCGCCCGCCTCGGCGGAGACGAGTTCGCCGCCATCATCACCAATCTCGGCGCCGCCAACCTCTTCGACCTCTGGTCCGCACTGGACCAGCCGGTCACCCATAACGGGGATGCCCTTCGTGTCTCGGCATCGGTCGGCTACTGCGCTCCAGAGCAGCTGCCGGTCCCGACGCTCACTGACGCTCTCTCGGCCGCTGACGCCGCGATGTATGTGGCCAAGGGCCACGGCAGGCGCAACACACGCTAAGCGGCCCCCGGAGCGGCCTCGGTCGCCAAACTTCCGCCGCCCCGGGCGCCTCAACCCCACTCCAGACCCCAACGGACCCGAAAGGGAAAACCCATGATGCCCCAGGCCCCGACCCCGCGCGTCTGCTCCCACTGCGACGGCTTCCCCGTCGTCCACATCACCACCGGAAGCATCAGCCCGGACGGGAACCGCCGCACCCTCCCGGCCACCTGCCCTGTGTGCAAGGGCGTCGGCACCCGCACCGCCCCGGCCGTCCTCGTCCGCGCCGGGAAGTGACCACGTTGAACAACACCGCGACCTTCGCGGGCCTGGACCCGGCCACCCTGAGCGACATGCTCACGGTGGCCGGGTCCCCCGGCTTCGACCGCTGGAAAGACCAGATCCACCGCACCGGCGGCTGCTCCAACCCCATCCACCTCCAGGGTTGGACCCTCACCCAGGACAAGACCAGCGGCGAGACCCTCCACCGCTACTCCACCGAGACCGAGCCCGGTGGTCGGCTCCGGGTCGCCTGCGGCAACCGGCGGGCTTCCCGCTGCCCGGCCTGCGCCTGGACCTACGCGGGCGACACCTACCACCTCATTCGCGCCGGCCTCGCCGGGGACGACCGCCGCGACATCCCCGCCGCCGTTCGAGATCACCCGCGGGTCTTCCTCACCCTCACCGCGCCGTCCTTCGGCCCCGTCCACAACCGCCCCGGCACACGGCCCTGCCGCTGCGGCACCCACCACCCCGAGGACTCGCCCGAGCTGGGAACTCCGCTCGCCCCCGAGTCGTACGACTACGCCGGCGCCGTGCTCTTCAACAACCACGCCGGACAACTCTGGGACCGCTTCGCCAAGCGACTCCGCCGCGAGATCGCCGCCTACGCCGGCCTCTCCCAACGGGCCCTGAAGGAAGTGCTCCGGCTCTCCTACGGCAAGGTCGCCGAATTCCAGAAGCGCGGCGCCGTCCACTTCCACGCCGTCATCCGGCTCGACGGCCCTGATGGCCCCGCCGCTCCTCCGCCGGCCTGGGCCACCACTGAACTCCTCACCCATGCCATCCAGGCGGCTGCCGCCCACTCGTACACGACCGTCACCGTCCCTGCCGTCGACGACCAGCCATTACGTCGCCTGCGCTGGGGCACCCAGCTCGACATCCGCCCCGTCAAAGCCTTCGGGGACGGCGCCGACATCACCGAACAGGCTGTCGCCTCCTACATCGCCAAGTACGCCACCAAAGCCGCCGAGACCACCGGCAGCCTCGACCGACGCATCGGCAACCGCGAAGCACTCTTACTCCTCGGCGTCCCTGACCACACCCGGCGCCTCGTCGAAGCCTGCTTCGACCTCGACCCCCTCTACCCCGACCGCCGACTCCTTGCCTGGGCCCACATGCTCGGCTTCCGCGGCCACTTCTCCACCAAGTCCCGCCAGTACTCCACCACCCTGGGCGACCTTCGCCAGAGCCGCGCCGACTACCGGGCTGCCCAAGAACGCACCGCCCGCGGCCTGGACGACATCGAGCCGGACACCGTCCTCGTCCTCACCTCTTGGACGTACGCCGGCCAAGGCCACACCCCCGGCGAAGCCGCGCTCGCCGCGTCCATCGCCCGAGACATCCAGCTCAACCGCGAAACCGCCCGCGAAGCACTACGCGACCAACTCGCCCTGGAAGGAGCGCTCACATGAAAGACGAGCTGATGACAGTGCCGCAGATTCTCGCCGAGCTGGGTGGCGTTTCGCGCCGGACCTTCTATCGGTGGCGGGAGCTGGGACAGGGGCCTGCAGCCTTCAAGCTGCCCAATGGCGAGCTTCGAGTGTGGCGATCCGACTTCAGCGCATGGCTCCGCAACCTGGAGGTCGCTGCCGCGTGAAGTCCCTCGACGTCAAGATCTGGAGTGTTCGTAAGCGGAACACCAAGAAGCCGTCCTACGACGTGCGCTGGGCCGTCGCCGGTCGGGTCTTCCCCGAGTCATTCAGGACGAAAGCGCTCGCCGACAACTATCGCTCCAAGCTGATGCGGGCCGCGCGTGACGGCGAGGAATTCGACACCGAATCCGGCCTCCCCAGCTCCATGGAGGAGAAGAAGTCGGCCCTGACCTGGTACGCCTTCGCCCTGCAGTACCTTGCCATGAAGTGGCCACATGCGGCACCGAACACCCGCGACGGCATCAACGAATCGCTGACATCGGTCACCACGGCACTTCTCGATGAGCGTCCTGGACGCCCGTCGGATGGGCTTCTGCGTAAGGCTCTGCGGAACTGGGCCTTTGTCCTCCCCGGGCCTGACGAGCGCGAACTTCCGACAGAGATCGGCAACGTTCTGCACTGGGTCGCCAAGGCCTCTCGGCCGCTTTCCGACCTGGCCGACCCGGTGATCGGGCGTGCGGTCCTTGATTCGCTCAAGCTCAAGTTGGACGGCACCGCGGCGGCTGCTGAGACCGTACGCCGGAAGCGTCGCACCCTCGTCAACGCCGTGCACTATGCCGTGGACCTGGGGGAGTTCCCGGAGAATCCCCTTGCCTCGATCCGGTGGCAGAAGCCCAAGGTGTCCAGCGAGGTGGACCCCCGCGTCGTGGCCAACCCGGAGCAGGCCCGGTCCCTCCTTCACGCCGTCTCGTACATCGGGGGCTATCGGCGAGCTCGCGGCCGGCGTCTGGTCGGCCTGTTTGCCGGGATGTACTTCGGGGGCTTCAGACCTGCTGAAGTGGTGGGCATAGCCGAGCCGGATCTCACGCTCCCCGCCTCCGGATGGGGCTCCGCTCTCCTGCACCGGACCCGCCCGAGTGTGGGCAAGCAGTGGACCGACTCAGGAGAGAGCCACGACGACCGCGGGCTGAAGAACCGCCCGAACGAGGACGTCCGCCGGGTCCCCATCCCTCCCCAGCTCGTGAGTATCTTCCGCGAGCACATCGAGACCTTCGACACCGCTGGCGACGGGCGGCTGTTCTTCAGCGAGACCGGGGGAGTGGTCTCCTCGTCGACGTACTACCGGGCCTGGCAGGAAGCCCGAGAGCTCGCACTTCCGCCGGCAGTGGTCGCCTCCCCGCTCGCGCGCCGACCGTACGACCTCAGGCACTCGGCGCTCTCCACGTGGCTCAACGCGGGTGTCGACGCCACAGAGGTCGCCGAGCGTGCCGGCAACAGCGTGGAGGTGCTGCTGAGTCGGTATGCCAAGTGCCTCGACGGCCGTCAGGAAGTGGCGAATCGGCGCATCGAGGACCTGCTCCGCGAGTACGAGTGAGAGCAGTCAAACGCGCTACGCTCCGAGGCCCCTGGACCTGTCCGGGGGCCTCTGTCGTTCCCCTGGACTGACCTGCGTCGATGCCCCAAGATCCTGTCCACAAATAGTCCACGGACCCTGACATACGGCCGCTTCGAGCGGCGCACGGCTGCACACGCAAGAAGACCCCGTCCTCAGCATTAGCGCTGGTGGCGGGGTCTTTAGGCACTTCCTGCGAAGTGCCCCCGGCAGGATTCGAACCTGCGCACACGGCTCCGGAGGCCGTTGCTCTATCCCCTGAGCTACGGGGGCGTCCGCCGCGTTCGGCGGCGACGGGTAGAACCCTACCAGCATCCGAGCCGTGCCTGTGAACAGGTATTTCCGTCGAGTCACCGACCCCCCGTTCCCCCTCACGGGTCGGAAGTGGGCAAAACCCGGACGCAGCCTCTTTGCGCGACCTACTCTCGTCGTGTGTCAGGCATGTCCGGTCGGGTGCTCGTTGTCGATGACAACCGGGTGATCCGGCAGTTGATCAGGGTCAATCTCGAGCTTGAGGGCTTCGAGGTCGTGACCGCGGCCGATGGTGCCGAGTGTCTGGATGTCGTGCATCAGGTGCAGCCTGATGTCGTCACCCTCGACGTCGTGATGCCCCGGTTGGACGGGTTGCGTACCGCCGAGAGACTGCGGTCCGATCCGCGTACCAGTCATCTGCCGGTCGCCATCGTCAGCGCCTGCACGCAGTACGAGATGGACAGCGGTGTCGCCGTCGGCGTCGACGCCTTCCTCGCCAAGCCCTTCGAACCCGCCGAGCTCGTGCGCGTCGTACGCAAGCTCATGCACCGTGACCGGCGGGAGCCCGGACAGCGGCGTGGCGGACAGGAGGGGCCGTCGGGGGTCGATGGAAGACGCGGCGGGGACCGTGGTGTCGACGGAAGAAACGTCCAGCCCGAGTCCGTCGACGGACATCGCACCGACCCTCACACCGACGCGCCAGACGACTGGACCGGTAACCGCGTCGACGAGCGAGGCGACAACCGGACCGAGACGCGAGTCGCCGGCGAGCGGCAGGACACCGGGCGCCGCGGGCTCGGGTGCGCCGGCAGCAGCTGTCCGTAGGAGAGGGGCCCGGTCGGCGCGCCGCGACGGCGGTGCGTCCCCCCGTTTTCCATCGCCGCGCCGCGACGGCGGTTCGCCCTTCCCTTCGTCGTGCCGCGACCCCTCTCCGGAGCCGGTCTCGGCGCCCCGTCACCATGCCCGCCCACACCCCCGGTGACCGCATCGCGAAACCGGTTCGCGTTCCGACCCCCCTTCTCCCATACGCTTGTCCCGTGACCCCCGCGGACCTCTCCCTCACCGTGCTGCACGCCGTGCGCCGTGCGGTCGACGACGGTGCGCTCCAGGTGGAGGTCCCCTCTCGCGTCGCCGTCGAACGGCCCCGGCCCGGTGGCAGCGGTGACTACGCCAGCAACGTCGCCCTCACCCTCGCCCGCGCCGCCCGCCGCCCGCCGCTCGACGTCGCGGCCATCCTCCGCGAGCGGCTCCACCGCAGCCCCGGGATCGCCGCCGTCGAGATCACCGGGCCCGGCTTCCTCAACTTCCGTCTCGACGACACCGCCCAGCAGGGGCTCGTACGGGACGTTCTGCGGAGCGGGCTCCGGTACGGGCACCTGGAGCCCAGCGGTCAGGTCGCCCAGCCCGTGTACCGCGCCGACGTCCGGGCCGCCGTCACCGCCGACGCCGTGCGGCGGATCCTCGTCTCCCAGGGGTACCTCGTCCGCACCGCCTGCGAGGACGCCGCCGACCCCGACTGGGCCGAGCTCGACGTACGGATCGAGGCGCAGGGGGCCCGGGGGCACCTGCCCACCGACATCGCCCCCCTCCCGGTACGCCACACCCCCCGCGAACTGCTCGACACCCTCGGGCCCGACGCCGCCCGCTGGGGGCTCCTCGCCTCCGCCGGCCACGATCACGCCTCCGTCGGCCCCTCCCTCCTCCGGCAGCACGAGGACAACCCGCTCTTCCGCGTCCGGTACGCCCACTCCCGTGCCCGCGCCCTGACCCGGAGCGCCGCACAGCTCGGGTTCCACACCCAAGCCGGCGAACCCCTCCACACCGTCCCCGCCCCCGCCCTCACCCGCGCCCTCGGTGATCACCCCGCCGTGCTCGCGGCTGCCGCCCGCCATCGCGCCCCCGACCGGGTCGCCCGGCATCTCGAAGTCGTCGCCGACGCGCTGCTCGACTTCCAGCACACCGTCCTGCCCCTCGGCGACGAGAAACCCTCGGCCGCCCACCGCTCCCGGCGCGCGCTCGCCGAAGCCGCCGGGACGGTGCTCGCCGGTGGCCTCGCCCTGCTCGGCATCTCCGCGCCCGAACACATCTGAAAGAGCAGACATGAGCCGTTCCGCCCACCCCGCCGGGCCCCGCCACGCCGACGTCCTGCCCGAGGGGCACTACACCGCTCCGCCCGCCGACCTCAACGTCCTCGACCCCAAGGTCTGGGCGCGGACCGTGCGCCGTGACGAGCAGGGGCAGGCCACCGTCGCGGGGATCGGCGTCGCCCGGCTCGCCGAGGAGTTCGGGACCCCCGCCTACTTCCTCGACGAGGACGACTTCCGCGCCCGCTGCCGCGCCTGGGCCGACGCCTTCGGGCCGGACGCCGACGTCTTCTACGCCGGCAAGGCCTTCCTCTCCCGCGCCGTCGTGCGGTGGCTGCACGAGGAGGGGCTGAATCTGGACGTGTGCTCCGGTGGGGAGCTGTCCACCGCGCTCTCCGCCGGGATGCCCGCCGAGCGGATCGCCTTTCACGGGAACAACAAGTCCGAGGAAGAGATTCGTCGCGCCGTCTCCGTCGGTGTCGGGCGCATCGTGCTCGACTCCTTCCAGGAGATCGTCCGCGTCGCCCACATCGCCCAGTCCCTCGGCAAGCGGCAGCGCGTCCAGATCCGGGTGACCGTCGGCGTCGAGGCGCACACCCACGAGTTCATCGCCACCGCCCACGAGGACCAGAAGTTCGGCATCGCGCTCGCCGGGGGACAGGCCGCCGAGGCCGTGCGCCGGGCGCTCTCCCTCGACGGTCTCGAGCTCATCGGGATCCACTCCCACATCGGGTCCCAGATCTTCGACATGGCCGGCTTCGAGGTCTCCGCGCGGCGCGTCGTCCAGCTCCTCGCCGAGGTGCGGGACGAGCACGGCGTCGAGCTTCCCGAGATCGACCTGGGCGGCGGCCTGGGCATCGCGTACACCTCCGCCGACGATCCCCGCGAGCCGCACGACATCGCCAAGGCGCTGAAGGAGATCGTCACCCGTGAGTGCGAGGCCGCCCGCCTCGCCACTCCGCGCATCTCCGTCGAGCCCGGCCGCGCCATCGTCGGGCCCACCGCCTTCACGCTGTACGAGGTCGGCACCGTGAAGCCGCTGGAGGGGCTGCGGACGTACGTCTCCGTCGACGGCGGCATGTCGGACAACATCCGCACCGCGCTGTACGACGCCGAGTACAGCGTCTCCCTCGTCTCGCGGACCAGCGACGCCGAGCCCATGCTCGTCCGTGTCGTCGGCAAGCACTGCGAGAGCGGCGACATCGTCGTACGGGACGCCTTCCTGCCCGCCGACGTCGCGCCCGGCGACCTCCTCGCCGTGCCCGCCACCGGGGCCTACTGCCGGTCCATGGCGAGCAACTACAACCACGCACTCCGCCCGCCCGTCGTCGCCGTACGCGACGGCGAGGCGCGCGTGATCGTCCGGCGTGAGACGGAGGAAGATCTCCTGCGTCTCGATGTCGGGTGATGCTGTTTTCCTTGGGGAATACCCCCAAACGCCCAAAAAGTGTCTCAGGATCCGGACGAGGGGCAGAAACCCTCGTCCGGTGAGTGAGACTGGTCCAACCGTAGAGATACGAAGCAGTACGAAGGAAACGAGGTCGGATGATGCGTACGCGTCCGCTGAAGGTGGCGCTGCTGGGCTGTGGAGTGGTCGGCTCAGAGGTGGCGCGCATCATGACGACGCACGCCGACGACCTCGCCGCGCGCATCGGCGCCCCGGTCGAGCTCGCCGGCGTCGCGGTCCGCCGCCCCGACAAGGTCCGGGCCGGCATCCCCGCCGAGCTGATCACCACCGACGCCACCGCCCTGGTCAAACGGGGCGACATCGACGTCGTCGTCGAGGTCATCGGCGGTGTCGAGCCCGCCCGCACGCTGATCACCACCGCCTTCGAGCACGGCGCCTCCGTCGTCTCGGCCAACAAGGCACTCCTCGCCCAGGACGGCGCGAGCCTCTACGCCTCCGCCGAGGAGCACGGCGAGGACCTCTACTACGAGGCCGCCGTCGCCGGCGCCATCCCGCTGATCCGGCCGCTGCGCGAGTCCCTCGCCGGCGACAAGATCAACCGGGTCATGGGCATCGTCAACGGGACGACGAACTTCATCCTCGACAAGATGGACACCTCGGGCGCCGGGTACAGCGAGGCGCTCGACGAGGCCACCGCGCTCGGGTACGCGGAGGCCGATCCCACCGCCGACGTCGAGGGGTTCGACGCCGCCGCCAAGGCCGCCATCCTCGCCGGAATCGCCTTCCACACCCGCGTACGGCTCGACGACGTCTACCGCGAGGGCATGACCGAGGTCACCGCCGCCGACTTCGCCTCCGCCAAGCAGATGGGCTGCACCATCAAGCTGCTCGCGATCTGCGAGCGGGCCGCCGACGGCGAGTCCGTCACCGCGCGCGTGCACCCGGCGATGATCCCGCTGAGCCACCCGCTCGCCTCCGTCCGCGAGGCCTACAACGCGGTCTTCGTCGAGGCGGAGGCCGCCGGGCGGCTCATGTTCTACGGCCCCGGCGCCGGCGGCGCTCCGACCGCCTCGGCCGTCCTCGGCGACCTGGTCGCCGTGTGCCGCAACAAGCTCGACGGGGCCACCGGCCCCGGGGAGTCCGCGTACACCCAGCTGCCCGTGAGCCCCATGGGCGACGTGGTGACGCGGTACCACATCAGCCTCGACGTGGCCGACAAGCCGGGTGTCCTCGCCCAGGTCGCGACGGTCTTCGCCGAGCACGGCGTGTCGATCGACACCGTCCGTCAGCAGGGCAAGGACGGCGAGGCCTCCCTCGTCGTCGTCACCCACCGCGCCGCCGACGCCGCCCTCTCCGGGACGGTCGAGGCGCTGCGCAAGCTCGACACCGTGCGCGGTGTCGCCAGCATCATGCGTGTTGAAGGGGAGTAAGGACCCATGACCAGCAAGGGCACCCACCAGTGGCGCGGCATCATCGAGGAGTACCGGGACCGCCTTCCGGTCACGGACACGACGCCGGTCGTCACGCTCCGTGAGGGCGGTACGCCGCTCGTTCCCGCTCAGGTCCTCTCCGAGCGCACGGGCTGCGAGGTGCACCTCAAGGTCGAGGGCGCCAACCCCACCGGTTCCTTCAAGGACCGCGGCATGACCATGGCCATCTCGAAGGCCAAGGAGGAGGGCGCGCAGGCCGTCATCTGCGCCTCCACCGGCAACACCTCGGCGTCCGCGGCGGCTTACGCGGTACGCGCCGGCATGGTGTCCGCCGTCCTCGTGCCGCAGGGCAAGATCGCGCTCGGCAAGATGGGCCAGGCCCTCGTGCACGGCGCGAAGATCCTCCAGGTCGACGGCAACTTCGACGACTGCCTGGACCTCGCCCGCGCGCTCTCCGACAACTACCCGGTCGCGCTGGTCAATTCCGTCAACCCGGTCCGTATCGAGGGCCAGAAGACGGCCGCGTTCGAGATCGTGGACATGCTGGGCGACGCCCCCGACATCCACGTCCTGCCCGTGGGCAACGCCGGCAACATCACGGCGTACTGGAAGGGGTACCGGGAGTACGCCGCCGACGGTCTGGCGACGCACACCCCGCGCATGTGGGGCTTCCAGGCCTCCGGCTCCGCGCCGCTCGTGCGCGGCGAGGTCGTCAAGGACCCGTCGACCATCGCGACCGCGATCCGCATCGGCAACCCCGCCTCGTGGGACTACGCGATCGCCGCGCGGGACGAGTCGGGCGGCTTCATCGACGAGGTGACGGACCGTGAGATCCTGCGCGCCTACCGGCTGTTGGCCTCGCAGGAGGGCGTCTTCGTCGAGCCCGCCTCCGCCGCCTCCGTCGCCGGTCTGCTGAAGGCCGCCGAGCAGGGCAAGGTCGACCCGGGGCAGCGGATCGTCTGCACCGTCACCGGCAACGGCCTGAAGGACCCCGACTGGGCCGTCGCCGGCGCGCCCCAGCCGGTCACCGTCCCGGTCGACGCCGCCGCGGCCGCCGAGCGCCTCGGTCTGGCCTGATCCGACCCCCTCGCCCGGGGGTTCCGTTCGGGGTGAAACCCGATCAGGAACGTACATAGGCGCACAGGAAGGCTTGCGACACGCATCGTGCGCCTCCTGTGCGCCCTATGTCGCCACAGAACCTTCCTTCGATAGGCTGTACCGAACCCGCCCCGTTGCATATGCGCGGTGTCGTTGCCGTTGTCGCCCCCCGAGGCAGAAGCGGCCCCCGGGTTTCCGTGTACTTCTCTTGAAATCCCGTAGTCGCAAGTCAAGGAGAGTCATCGAGCGATGGCCGGTCCCGCGTTCCGCGCCGCCGCCGTACGGGTGCGCGTTCCCGCCACCAGCGCCAACCTCGGCCCGGGCTTCGACGCCTTCGGCCTGTCGCTGGGGCTCTACGACGACGTCGTCGTCCGGGTCGCCGACTCCGGACTGCACATCGACATCGCCGGTGAGGGCGCCGACACGCTCCCGCGCGACGAGAGCCACCTGCTCGTACGCTCCCTGCGTACCGCCTTCGACCTGCTCGGCGGGCAGCCGCGCGGCCTCGAGGTCGTCTGCGCCAACCGCATCCCGCACGGCCGCGGCCTCGGCTCCTCCTCCGCCGCCATCTGCGCCGGCATCGTCGCCGCCCGCGCCGTGACCATAGGCGGCGACAGCCGCCTCGACGAGGCGGCCCTGCTCGAACTCGCCACCGAGATCGAGGGGCACCCCGACAACGTCGCCGCCTGTCTGCTCGGCGGCTTCACGCTCGCCTGGACCGAGTCCGGTGCCGCGCGGGCGATCAGGATGGACCCCGCCGATTCCATCGTTCCGGTGGTTTTCGTCCCCGGGAAGCCCGTACTGACCGAGACCGCCCGCGGTCTGCTGCCGCGCACCGTCCCGCACGTCGACGCCGCGGCCAACGCCGGCCGTGCGGCGCTCCTCGTCGAGGCGCTCACCCGCCGCCCCGAGCTGCTGCTCTCGGCCACCGAGGACCGGCTGCACCAGGAGTACCGGGCCCCCGCGATGCCGGAGAGCATCGCCCTTGTGAACCGGCTGCGGGCGGACGGCGTCCCCGCGGTCATCTCCGGCGCGGGCCCCACGGTGCTCGCGCTGGCCGAACACGGGACGGCCGACAAGGTCGCCCGACTGGCGGGCGAGGGATGGGCCGCGAACCGGCTCGACCTCGATGTGTCCGGAGCGAGTGTTCTGCCGCTCGCGCCCTAGGGACACGTGATTGCCGGTGAGGGAGAGGGGGAATGTTTGTTGGAGCCGGTAGTGTTAACCTCAAGTCAGCACCCGGCGCCTTTGTGGCGCGGTGCTGAGTGTCCCCATCAGGGACCACCGATTCTTCCGGGAGCCTCCCCAACTGCCTGAGCAGCCTGCCTGAGCAGTTTCGAGCACGCTCCGGAACCGGCACGACACCCCTCGCTCTTCCCGTGTGAGGGCCGAGCTAGGGGACCTCGGGCCGGACCCAGCACGTTTTTTCTCTTCCGCCGTATCCCGGCGGGACCACCGCCCCGACACGGTCCACAAGCCAGGACCGTTGTCGGACAGCACAACCGGTCGCCGAGCCAGATGGCCGACGTCCGCTCCAGGGAAGGACCCTTCGTGAGCGACACCACCGATCTGATGGGCGTGACTGCCGACAACACGGTCGACACTTCCGCGCCCGCCGCAGGTGCTGCCACCTCTGGCACCACCGCACGGCGCCGCCGCTCCGGCACCGGCCTTGAGGGCATGGTCCTGGCCGAGCTGCAGCAGGTCGCGTCCGGCCTCGGCATCAGGGGCACCGCGCGGATGCGCAAGAGCCAGCTGATCGAGGTCATCAAGGAGGCGCAGGCCGGTGGCGGTTCCTCCGCCCCCGCCAAGGCCGCCGCCGACACGGCCGAGACCAAGCCGAAGCGCCGCGCCACCTCCAGGGCCCGTACGGCCGACACGGCCGCCGCCGAGACCGCCGCGCCCAAGGCCGAGAAGGCCGAGCAGGCCGTCGCCCAGCAGCAGATCGACATCCCGGGCCAGCCCGCCTCCGACGACCAGCCGGCCGGCGAGCGCCGCCGCCGTCGGGCCACCGCGCCCGCCGGCAGCCCGGAGGGCGAGGCCAGGGCCGAGTCGGCGCAGGCCGTCAAGACCGAGACCAAGGCCGACACCCGGACGGACTCCCGAACCGAGTCCCGTACGGACGCGTCCGCCGAGGCCAAGGCCGAGTCCGCCGTCGACACCGCGGAGGGCCGCGGCCGCCGTGACCGCGGCGAGCGTGGCGAGCGCGGCGACCGCCGTGAGCGCGGCGACCGTCAGCGCGACCGCCGTGACCGCGGCAAGGGCGAGGACCAGCAGGGCGGTGGCCAGGGCGGCCAGCGCCAGCAGCGTCAGGGCGGCCAGCAGGGTCAGCAGGGCGGCCCGCAGGACGACTTCGACGACGAGGGCGGCCGCCGTGGCCGTCGCGGCCGCTACCGCGACCGTCGTGGCCGTCGTGGCCGTGACGAGTTCGCGACCGGTGAGCCGCAGGTCTCCGACGACGACGTCCTGATCCCCGTCGCGGGCATCCTGGACATCCTCGACAACTACGCGTTCATCCGGACCTCCGGCTACCTGCCCGGCCCGAACGACGTGTACGTCTCCCTCGCCCAGGTCCGCAAGAACGGCCTGCGCAAGGGTGACCACGTCACCGGCGCCGTGCGTCAGCCGAAGGAGGGCGAGCGCCGCGAGAAGTTCAACGCGCTGGTGCGCCTGGACTCCTCGAACGGCATGGCCGCCGACTCCGGTCGTGGCCGCCCCGAGTTCAACAAGCTGACCCCGCTCTACCCGCAGGACCGGCTCCGTCTGGAGACCGACCCGGGCGTGCTGACCACGCGGATCATCGACCTGGTGTCGCCGATCGGCAAGGGCCAGCGAGGCCTGATCGTGGCCCCGCCGAAGACCGGCAAGACCATGATCATGCAGGCGATCGCCAACGCGATCACCCACAACAACCCCGAGTGCCACCTGATGGTCGTCCTGGTCGACGAGCGTCCGGAAGAGGTCACCGACATGCAGCGGTCGGTCAAGGGCGAGGTCATCTCCTCGACCTTCGACCGCCCGGCCGAGGACCACACCACGGTCGCCGAGCTGGCCATCGAGCGCGCCAAGCGTCTCGTGGAGCTGGGTCACGACGTGGTCGTCCTGCTCGACTCGATCACCCGCCTGGGCCGCGCGTACAACCTCGCCGCCCCGGCCTCCGGCCGTATCCTGTCCGGTGGTGTCGACTCGACCGCGCTCTACCCGCCGAAGCGCTTCTTCGGTGCCGCGCGCAACATCGAGGACGGCGGCTCGCTGACCATCCTGGCCACCGCGCTGGTCGACACCGGCTCGCGCATGGACGAGGTGATCTTCGAGGAGTTCAAGGGCACCGGCAACATGGAGCTCAAGCTCGACCGGAAGCTCGCCGACAAGCGCATCTTCCCGGCCGTCGACGTCGACGCCTCGGGTACGCGCAAGGAGGAGATCCTCCTCGGCAGCGACGAGCTCGCGATCACCTGGAAGCTGCGTCGCGTGCTGCACGCGCTCGACCAGCAGCAGGCGATCGAGCTGCTGCTCGACAAGCTCAAGCAGACGAAGTCGAACGCCGAGTTCCTGCTCCAGATCCAGAAGACGACCCCTGGAGCCGGCAACAACGACTGAGGCATGACCTCCGTCACACGGAGAGGGCCGGCCCCGCGGCCGTAACCTCTCCGTGACCTGCACGAACACCGCGCCCACCGTGCCTCGCACGGTGGGCGCGGTGCGTTGCGGCCCGTCGCTCTGCGAAACCTCACAGGTTCGGGTGCAACCCTTTCGGGTGCATCTCCGTCACAGAAGGTGAAACTAGGACCTGGGGTAGGAAATGACCGAGCAGAGCAAGAGTGGCCGAATACGGGGCAATGGCCGCCGCCGCAAGCAGCCCGCCAAGGGCCGCCGGGTGGTGACCGTCGCCGCGTGGACCGCCGCCGCGCTCGTCGTGGTCTGCGGCTCCGGACTCGGCTACGTCTACTTCAAGCTCGACGGCAACCTCCAGGGCGTCGACATCAACGCCCAGCTCGGCACCGACCGCCCCAAGAACGTCGACAACGGCTCGATGGACATCCTGGTCCTCGGCTCCGACTCCCGCTCCGGCGACAACGGCGCCTACGGCAAGGACGAGGGCGGCGCCCGCTCCGACACCGCGATGGTCGTCCACGTCTACGAGGGCCACAAGAAGGCCAGCGTCGTCTCCATCCCCCGCGACACCCTGATCGACCGCCCCGCGTGCGTCGACGAGCGGGGCACCCGCGTCCCCGCCGCCGAGCGGGCCATGTTCAACACCGCCTACGAGGTCGGCGGACCGGCCTGCGCCGTGAAGACCGTCGAGTCGATGTCCGGCATCCGCATGGACCACTACATCGAGGTCGACTTCACCGGCTTCAAGAAGCTCATCGACAAGCTCGGCGGCGTGGAGATCACCACCACCGAGGCCATCAAGGACACCAAGAGCCATCTGGACCTCGCCCCGGGCACGCACACCCTGAACGGCGAGCAGTCCCTGGGCCTCGTCCGTACCCGCAAGAGCGTCGGCGACGGCAGCGACCTCGGCCGCATCCAGCTCCAGCAGGCCTTCATGAAGGCCTTCATCGACCAGGTCAAGGACGTCGGCGTCCTGTCGAACCCGAAGAAGCTCCTCGACATCGCCGACACCGCCACCAAGGCCATCACCCCCGACTCCGAGCTCGACTCGGTCAACGAGCTGATGGGCTTCGCCCAGGGGCTCGCCGGGCTCGGCGCCGACGACGTCCACATGGTCACCATGCCGGTCGAGTACGACCCCGCCGACCCGAACCGCGTCGTCCCGCTGGAAGCCCAGGCCCGGCAGGTCTGGCAGGCGCTCAAGAGCGACAAGCCGATCCCCGCGTCGGCGACGAAGGACACCGCCACCGGCAAGGCCGAGGGCCTTGTCAGGTAGCCCGTCGGGCAGCCCGGAATAGTTTCAGCGGGGACCCGGTTTTGGGAGATACGGCCGGTCCTGGCAGACTGGTACGTCGGCCCCGGTTCACGCAGGTGCAATCCGCACGGCGACCCGGAGCCCTCCCGAAACTAGGAGACACCTTGAAGCGCGAGATCCACCCCGAGTACGTCGAGACCCAGGTCAGCTGCACCTGTGGCGCGTCGTTCACCACCCGTAGCACCCTGACCGAGGGCACCATCCGTGCCGAGGTCTGCTCCGAGTGCCACCCGTTCTACACGGGCAAGCAGAAGATCCTCGACACCGGCGGCCGCGTCGCCCGCTTCGAGGCCCGCTTCGGCAAGGCTGCGGCCAAGAAGTAGCACGTCACTGCGCCGGTCCTTGGTCGCTCCCGCAACGGAGCACCGGACCGGCGCTTTGCCGTCCCCGCAGTCCGTTCGTACGAAAACCAGGAGCCCCCGATGTTCGAGGCGGTCGAGGAACTGATCGGTGAGCAAGCCGATCTCGAGAAGAAGCTCGCTGACCCTTCGGTCCACGCGGACCAGGCCAACGCGCGCAAGCTGAACAAGCGTTACGCCGAGCTGACCCCGATCGTCGCCGTCTACCGTTCGTGGAAGCAGAACGGTGACGACATCGAGACCGCCCGCGAGCTGATGCACGACGACCCCGACTTCGCGGCCGAGGTCAAGGAGCTGGAGAAGCAGCGCGAGGAGCTGACCGACAAGCTGCGGCTGCTGCTCGTCCCGCGCGACCCCAGCGACGACAAGGACGTCATCCTGGAGATCAAGGCCGGCGCGGGCGGCGACGAGTCCGCCCTGTTCGCCGGCGACCTGCTCCGCATGTACCTGCGCTACGCCGAGCGCGTCGGCTGGAAGACCGAGATCATCGACTCCACCGAGTCCGAGCTCGGCGGCTACAAGGACGTCCAGGTCGCGGTCAAGACCAAGGGCGGCCAGGGCGCGACCGAGCCCGGTCAGGGCGTCTGGGCACGGCTGAAGTACGAGGGCGGGGTGCACCGCGTGCAGCGCGTGCCCGCCACCGAGTCGGCCGGCCGGATCCACACCTCCGCGGCCGGTGTCCTCGTGACCCCCGAGGCCGAGGAGATCGACGTCGAGATCCACGCCAACGACCTGCGCATCGACGTGTACCGCTCCTCCGGGCCCGGCGGCCAGTCCGTCAACACGACCGACTCCGCGGTCCGCATCACGCACCTGCCGACCGGCATCGTCGCCTCCTGCCAGAACGAGAAGAGCCAGCTCCAGAACAAGGAGCAGGCCATGCGCATCCTGCGGTCCCGGCTGCTCGCCGCCGCCCAGGAGGAGGCCGAGTCCAAGGCCGCCGACGCCCGTCGCAGCCAGGTCCGCACCGTCGACCGGTCCGAGAAGATCCGGACGTACAACTTCCCGGAAAACCGGATCTCGGACCACCGCGTCGGCTTCAAGGCGTACAACTTGGACCAGGTGCTCGACGGCGACCTGGACACCATGATCCAGGCCTGCGTCGACGCCGACTCGGCCGCCAAGCTCGCCGCGGCGTAAGTTCCCCGTAGCCCCACCCCGTACCACGGAGGACCAGCGTGAACCTGCTGCTTGCCGAGGTGGCCCAGGCCACCCAGCGGCTGGCCGACGCCGGCGTTCCCTCGCCGCGTTTCGACGCGGAGGAGCTCGCCGCGTTCGTGCACGGCGTCAAGCGGGGGGAGCTGCACAACGTCAAGGACGCGGACTTCGACGCCCGCTACTGGGAGGCCGTCGCGCGCCGCGAGGCGCGCGAGCCGCTCCAGCACATCACCGGGCGGGCGTTCTTCCGCTATCTGGAGCTCCAGGTCGGGCCCGGCGTCTTCGTGCCCCGGCCCGAGACGGAGTCCGTGGTCGGCTGGGCCATAGACGCGGTACGGGCCATGGACGTCGTCGAGCCGCTGATCGTGGACCTGTGCACCGGCTCGGGCGCCATCGCGCTCGCCATGGCGCAGGAGGTGCCGCGCTCGCGGGTGCACGCGGTGGAGCTCTCCGACGACGCGCTGGTGTGGACCCGTAAGAACGCGGAGGGCTCGCGGGTCACCGTCCACCAGGGCGATGCGCTGACCGCGCTCCCCGAGCTCGACGGCCAGGTCGACCTGGTCATCTCCAACCCGCCGTACATCCCGCTCACCGAGTGGGAGTACGTCGCACCCGAGGCCCGCGACCACGACCCGGAGATGGCGCTCTTCTCCGGCGAGGACGGCCTCGACACGATCCGCGGCATCGAGCGCACCGCGCACCGGCTGCTGCGCCCCGGCGGCCTCGTCGTGATCGAGCACGCGGACACCCAGGGCGGCCAGGTGCCGTGGATCTTCAACGAGGAGGCCGGCTGGTCCGACGCCGCCGACCACCCGGACCTGAACAAGCGCCCGCGCTTCGCGACCGCCCGCAAGGCGATGCCGTGATCCGCGCCGCTGCTGCTGCCCTGACCAACCCTGTGTACGAGGAGGCCCGCTGATGGCTCGGCGATACGACTGCAACGAGGCGACCGACCGTGTGACCGGTCTGCGCGAGGCCGCGTCCGCCGTGCGCCGCGGCGAGCTGGTCGTGCTGCCCACCGACACCGTCTACGGCATCGGTGCGGACGCCTTCAGCTCCGAGGCGGTCGCGGACCTGCTCGACGCCAAGGGCCGGGGCCGCAACATGCCCACGCCCGTCCTCATCGGCTCCCCGAACACCCTGCACGGGCTCGTCACGGACTTCTCCGAGCAGGCCTGGGAGCTCGTCGACGCGTTCTGGCCGGGCGCGCTCACGCTGGTCGCCAAGCACCAGCCCTCGCTCCAGTGGGACCTCGGCGACACCCGGGGCACGGTGGCGATCCGGATGCCGCTGCACCCGGTCGCGATCGAGCTGCTGACCGAGGTCGGCCCGATGGCGGTCTCCTCCGCGAACCTCACCGGCCACCCCTCGCCGGAGGACTGCGACGCGGCCCAGGGCATGCTCGGGGACTCCGTCTCCGTGTACCTCGACGGCGGCCCGACCCCCGGCATCGTGCCGTCCTCGATCGTGGACGTCACGGGCAAGGTGCCGGTCCTGCTGCGCCAGGGCGCGCTCTCCGCCGAGGAGCTCCGGAAGGTCGTACCCGACCTCGAGGTGGCCAATTGACCGCCCCTGAGGGGCGTGGCATAGCGGGGCACGAGAGCAGTACCTTCCGCATCCTCCACGTCAGCACCGGCAACGTCTGCCGCTCGCCCATCACCGAGCGGCTGACCCGCCATGCCCTGAGCGACCGCCTGGGCGACCCCCGGAGCGGCGGCCTGATCGTGGAGAGCGCGGGCACCTGGGGGCACGAGGGCGCCCCGATGGAGGCCAACGCGGAGCTGGTCCTCGCCGACTTCGGCGCGGACTACAGCGGCTTCGTCGGCCGCGAGCTCCTCGACGAGCACGTCATCCGCGCGGACCTGGTCCTGACGGCGACCCGCGACCACCGGGCGCAGGTCATCTCGATGGGCCACTCGGCGGGCCTGCGCACCTTCACCCTGAAGGAGTTCACCCGGCTCGTGAGGGCCATAGACCCCGCGACGCTGCCGGACCCGCTGGGCGAGGGCATGGTCGAGCGCGCGCGTGCCCTGGTCCGCGCCGCGGCGGCTCTACGCGGGTGGCTCCTGGCCCCGAACGCGGAGGCCGACGAGGTCAACGACCCGTACGGCGCCCCGATCACGTTCTTCCGCTCGATCGGCGAGGAGATCAACACCGCGCTCGACCCGGTGGTGACGGCACTGACCGGGGTTCAGGCGCGCCGTTGACGTGCCGATGTGGCCTGCCCACGTCCGTCGGCCGGAGGCCGGCGCAGCGGCCCGAAGCCTGGGAGGCCCCCCAGGGCCGAGCAGTGCGAGGGGCGCGTCGGGGAATGGGACTCGACACCGCGCTCGACCCCGTGGTGACGGCACTGACCGGGGTTCAGGCCCGGCGTTGAGGCCGTGGGCCCGGGGGGTACCGCCAGTCGGCTCAGGGTGTCGGTGAACATCAGGCAAACCGCTTCCCGCGCGCCTACATTGGAGCTGAAGGCCCGCCCCTCGCGCCGGGAGCCACCATGCCGGTCACCGCTCCACCCGAATCGGAACTCGACGTCCTGCGCCGACAGGACCCGCAGATCGCCGACGTGCTGCTCGGCGAGGCGCGCCGGCAGAGCGACAGCCTGCAGCTGATCGCCGCCGAGAACTTCACCTCGCCCGCCGTCCTGGCCGCCCTCGGCTCCCCGCTCGCCAACAAGTACGCCGAGGGCTACCCCGGCGCCCGCCACCACGGCGGCTGCGAGTACGCCGACGCCGCCGAGCGGATCGCCGTGGAGCGGGCCACCGCGCTCTTCGGAGCCGAGCACGCGAACGTCCAGGCCCATTCGGGCTCCTCGGCGGTCCTGGCCGCGTACGCGGCGCTCCTGAGGCCCGGAGACACCGTTCTGGCCATGGGTCTCGCCCACGGGGGCCACCTCACCCACGGGTCGCCCGCGAACTTCTCCGGCCGCTGGTTCGACTTCGTGCCGTACGGCGTCGACGCCGAGACCGGGCTCGTCGACTACGAACAGGTCGCCGCCCTCGCCCGGCACCACCGCCCCAAGGCGATCGTCTGCGGCTCGATCTCCTACCCGCGCCACCTCGACTACGCGATCTTCCGTTCCATCGCCGACGAGGCCGGCGCCTATCTGATCGCCGACGCCGCGCACCCCATCGGCCTCGTCGCCGGGGGAGCGGCCCCGAACCCCGTCCCGTACGCCGATGTCGTCTGCGCCACCACGCACAAGGTGCTGCGGGGCCCGCGCGGCGGGCTGATCCTGTGCGGCGCCGAGCTCGCGGACCGCGTCGACCGGGCCGTCTTCCCGTTCACCCAGGGCGGCGCCCAGATGCACACCATCGCCGCCAAGGCCGTCGCCTTCGGCGAGGCGGCGACACCGGACTTCGCCTCGTACGCCCATCGGGTGGTCACGCACGCCCGGATCCTCGCCGAGGCGCTCGACGCGGAGGGCTTCGCGATCACCACGGGCGGCACCGACACCCACCTGATCACGGCCGACCCGGCTCCGCTCGGTGTCGACGGCCGCACCGCGCGGACCCGGCTCGCGGCGGCCGGGATGGTCCTGGACACCTGCGCCCTGCCGTACGGGGACGGGCGCGGGATCCGGCTCGGCACCGCCGCCGTCACCACCCAGGGGATGGGTCCCGCGGAGATGGCCCGGATCGCCGCGCTGTTCACGATCGCGCTACGGGACGACCCGGAGGAGAGCGCCCGGGTACGCGTGGAAGTGCGTGATCTGGCCGGTCGATTTCCCCCGTACGGCCCCTGAAGAATCCGGACCGCAACCATCCGGGGCGCCCGTATGTCCTCAAGCACATGGACAGCACGGCTAGGGTGTGGGGCTGAGATGGCCAGCGATTCCTGTGGGGCAGCCCGTGCGTGATTACCTGCTGACGCTCTGTGTCACGGCCGCGGTGACCTATCTGCTGACCGGTCCGGTGCGGAAGTTCGCCATCGCGACCGGGGCGATGCCGGAGATCCGTGCCCGCGACGTACACCGAGAACCGACTCCGCGGCTCGGTGGCATCGCCATGTTCTTCGGCCTGTGCACGGGTCTGCTGGTCGCGGACCATCTGCAGAACCTCAACAGCGTCTTCGAGCTCTCCAACGAGCCCCGCGCGCTGCTCTCCGGTGCCGCGCTGATCTGGCTGATCGGTGTCCTGGACGACAAGTTCGAGCTGGACGCGCTGATCAAGCTGGGCGCGCAGATGATCTCGGCCGGTGTGATGGTGATCCAGGGTCTGACGATCCTGTGGCTGCCCATCCCCGGTGTCGGGGTGGTGGCGCTCACCAAGGGCCAGGGCACGCTGCTGACGGTGGCGCTCGTCGTCCTCACGATCAACGCGGTCAACTTCGTCGACGGCCTGGACGGCCTGGCCGCCGGCATGGTCTGCATCGCGGCCGCCGCCTTCTTCCTGTACGCGTACCGGCTCTGGTACGGCTACGGCATCGAGGCCGCGTCCCCCGCGACGCTGTTCGCCGCCATCCTCATGGGCATGTGCCTGGGGTTCCTGCCACACAACATGCATCCGGCCAGGATCTTCATGGGCGACTCGGGCTCGATGCTGATCGGCCTGATCCTGGCCGCCTCGGCGATCTCGATCACCGGCCAGGTCGACGCGGACGTGCTGCAGATCTTCGAGGGCTCGACCCGTGAGGCCACCCACGCCGCCCTGCCGGTCTTCATCCCGCTGCTGCTGCCGCTGACGATCATCGCGATCCCGATGGCGGACCTGGTCCTGGCGATCGTGCGCCGTACCTGGAACGGCCAGTCGCCGTTCGCGGCGGACCGCGGGCACCTGCACCACCGGCTCCTGGAGATCGGGCACTCGCACAGCCGGGCCGTCCTGATCATGTACTTCTGGTCCGCGCTGATCGCCTTCGGGACGCTGGCGTACTCGGTGCACTCGACGTCCATGTGGATCGTGCTCGTGGTGGTGGTGCTCAGCGCGATCGGCCTGGTGCTGCTCCTGCTGCCGCGCTTCACGCCGCGGGCCCCGAGGTGGGCGGAGTCCTTCGTGCCGCCGCGCTACCGGCGCCGTAAGCGTCCGGTCGTGGAACTTCCTGTGACGGAATCGGTGGCTCCGGCCGCCGAGTCCGAGGAGGAGCCCGCGGAGGAGCGCGTTCCGGTGCCGGCCGGAGTCAACGGAGCCACCGCCATCGGCCATCGTTCGCGCTTCACCGACCGGCGAAAGGCCGGAACGCCGAGTTGACGAAGGTCGCATCGGCGGGCATTACCAGACAAGTCGCCCCCGCGTCGCGCACACACGCGCACAGTCACACTCATGTGTGAGAGTCAGCACACTTCACGGGTAAAGAACTACTCAAATAGTTTGTGATACCGTTCACGAGACCCGGCGACAGAGCCGAAGGACCGTAGTGCGACGGTCCGTTGGCCCCGAGACACACCTCGGACCGGGCTTACGCTCGTCCCTGACGACACCATCGCCCCCACCAGCAACAAGCGGAGACACCGCCATGCCGTCCAACGACGCACGCATCCTTCTGTCCGCCGCCATTCCCGCTGCGGCCACCGGCGCCATCGCCGCGGTCATCAGCGGCGTGGTCGCCGGCGGCAAGGGCGCGCTCGGCGCCGTCATCGGCTGCGCCCTCGTCCTCGCTTTCATGGGGATCGGGCTCGTGGTGCTCCAGCGGACGGCGAAGTCGTACCCGCACCTGTTCCAGGCCATGGGGCTGTTGCTCTACACGACCCAGATCCTGTTCCTCTTCCTCTTGATCGTGCTGTTCAAGAAGACGACGTTCTTCGATTTCAAGACGTTCGCCTTCACCCTGCTCGCGGTGACCATCGTCTGGATCGCCGCGCAGGCGCGCGCGTACGCGAAGGCCAAGATCATGTACATCGACGACCCCAAGAAGCCGGGGTCTTCGACGTGAGGGGTAGGGCCGGGATAAAGGCGCGTTCGGCTTCCTGCTATCGTCCGGTGCCAACTGCGGCACTGCGGGCGCGGGCATCCGAGCTGACGCCTGTCCCAGCGCGAGGCTCGACGCCGAACCGCCGCCCCCTTATCCGTAAGACCAGTCCAGTGCCGACCCGCGGCTGCGTGCCGCGCCGACACAACGAGGTTGCCGTACCTATGCGCCACGCTGAAGGAGCCCGCGGTGAGTGCTGACCAGACGCTTGCCTTCGACCCGGATTGCCACATCTTCAGTGGATGCGGCTTCCCGGCGCCGGGCCTGCACACGTTCATGTACGAGCCCATCGCCACGGTGGGCGGCATCGAGATCACCAAGCCGATGCTGCTCGCCGTCCTCGGCTCCATCGTGGTCGTCGGGTTCTTCTGGGCCGCCTTCAACAAGCCCAAGCTGATTCCCGGCAAGATGCAGATGGTCGGCGAGGCCGGTTACGACTTCGTCCGCCGCGGCATCGTCTACGAGATCATCGGCAAGAAGGACGGCGAGAAGTACGTCCCCTTCATGGTGTCGCTGTTCTTCTTCGTCTGGATCATGAACCTCTGGTCGATCATTCCGCTCGCCCAGTTCCCGGTCACCTCGCTGATCGCCTTCCCGGCCGGTCTCGCGCTGATCGTCTACGTCATGTGGATCTCGCTGACCTTCAAGAAGCACGGCTTCGTCGGCGGCTGGAAGAACATCGTCGGTTACGACAAGTCCCTCGGCGCGATCCTCCCGATGGTCGTCGTCCTCGAGTTCTTCTCGAACCTCATCATCCGGCCCTTCACGCACGCGGTCCGACTGTTCGCGAACATGTTCGCCGGTCACCTGCTGATCGTGATGTTCTCGCTGGCCACCTGGTACCTGATGAACGGGATCGGCTTCGTCTACGCCGGCGCCTCGTTCGTCATGGTCCTCGTGATGACGGCCTTCGAGCTCTTCATCCAGGCCGTCCAGGCGTACGTCTTCGTCCTCCTGGCCTGCAGCTACATCCAGGGCGCGCTCGCCGAGCACCACTGAGCCACTCCCGCCCAGGGATCCAGCTAGACCCCCAATCCATCAGTCGTCCGGTGGCCAACCCCCATCGGGTCATTGAACAGAGAAGGAAGTAACGGCATGTCCGCTGCTCTCGACATGATCAACCTTGCCGCCGAAGGTGGCAGCGCCAAGACCAACGTCGTCGGCAACGTCGCCTCGATCGGCTACGGCCTCGCCGCGATCGGCCCCGGCGTCGGCGTCGGCATCATCTTCGGTAACGGTACGCAGGCCCTCGCCCGCCAGCCCGAGGCCGCCGGTCTGATCCGCACCAACCAGATCATGGGTTTCGCCTTCTGTGAGGCGCTCGCCCTCATCGGCATCGTCATGGGCTTCGTCTACCAGTAAGCCGGACCGACAGCCCACACCTTTTTACGGAAGGCACTGATGTGAACGCTCTGCTTCTTGCGGCGGAGGAGCCCCAGCCTCCTCTTCTCCCGCATCTTGACGAGCTCGTCATCGGCCTGATCGCCTTCGTCATCGTCTTCGGCTTCCTCGCCAAGAAGCTCCTCCCGAACATCAACAAGGTTCTGGACGAGCGTCGGGCGGCCATCGAAGGTGGCATCGAGAAGGCCGACGCGGCCCAGGTCGAGGCCCAGAGTGTGCTGGAGCAGTACAAGGCCCAGCTCGCCGAGGCCCGCCACGAGGCCGCGCGTCTTCGCCAGGAGGCGACGGAGCAGGGCACCGCGATCATCCAGGAGATGAAGGCGGAAGGCCAGCGCCAGCGCGAGGAGATCATCGCGGCCGGTCACACGCAGATCGAGGCCGACCGCAAGGCCGCGGCGACCTCGCTGCGCCAGGACGTGGGCAAGCTCGCCACCGACCTGGCCGGCAAGCTGGTCGGTGAGTCCCTCGAGGACCACGCCCGCCAGAGCCGCACGATCGACCGCTTCCTCGACGAGCTCGAGGAGAAGGCCGAGGCCGTCCGATGAACGGAGCGAGCCGTGAAGCACTGGCCGCCGCACGTGAGTCCCTCGACGCGCTGACCGACAACACCTCGGTCGACGCGACGAAGCTCGCGGGCGAGCTGGCCTCCGTCACCGCGCTGCTCGACCGCGAGGTCTCGCTGCGTCGGGTCCTGACCGACCCGGCGCAGGCGGGCGAGGCCAAGGCCGAGCTCGCGCAGCGTCTGCTCGGCGGACAGGTGGGCGGCGAGACCGTCGACCTGATCTCGGGCATGGTGCGGTCCCGCTGGTCCCAGTCGCGTGACCTGGTCGACTCGGTCGAGGAGCTGGCGAACATCGCCGACCTCACCGCGGCGCAGCAGGCCGGCGCCCTGGACGACGTCGAGGACGAGCTGTTCCGGTTCGGCCGGATCGTCTCCTCCAGCACCGGGCTCCGCTCGGCGCTGACGGACAAGGCCGCCACGGCGTCCGCCAAGAGCGAGCTGCTGCGCGGCCTGCTCGGCGGCAAGGCCAACGCGGTCACCGAGCGACTGATCATCCGTCTCGTCACCCAGCCCCGGGGACGTAGCCTGGAATCGGGACTGGAGTCCCTGTCCAAGCTCGCCGCGGCGCGCCGGGACCGGATGGTCGCGGTCGTCACGTCGGCGGTGCCGCTGTCCGACCAGCAGAAGCAGCGCCTCGGTGGCGTACTGGCCAAGCTGTACGGCCGCCAGATGCACCTGAACCTGGACGTGGACCCCTCGGTCCTCGGCGGGATCTCGGTGCAGGTCGGCGACGAGGTCATCAACGGGACCATCGCGGAGCGCCTCGACGAGGCGACGCGTCGACTGGCCGGCTGACGACAGCGCCCACCACCACACAAGCATGATCAGCGGCCCGGTTGGGCCGTGCACATTGCAGAAGATTCCTGGGGGTCGGCCCCCAGACCCCCAAGAAAACTTCGGGCCCAACAAGGAGAGCAGGGAACCCAGATGGCGGAGCTCACGATCCGGCCGGAGGAGATCCGGGACGCGCTGGAGAACTTCGTCCAGTCGTACCAGCCGGACGCGGCCTCGCGCGAGGAGGTCGGAACGGTCAGCCTGGCCGGCGACGGCATCGCCAAGGTGGAGGGTCTTCCCTCGGCCATGGCGAACGAGCTGCTGAAGTTCGAGGACGGCACCCTCGGTCTCGCCCTCAACCTCGAGGAGCGCGAGATCGGTGCGATCGTCCTCGGCGAGTTCAGCGGCATCGAGGAGGGCCAGCCGGTGCAGCGCACCGGTGAGGTTCTCTCGGTCGGTGTCGGCGAGGGCTACCTCGGCCGCGTTGTCGACCCGCTCGGCAACCCGATCGACGGCCTCGGCGAGATCGCGACGGAGGGCCGCCGCGCCCTCGAGCTGCAGGCGCCCGGCGTCATGCAGCGCAAGTCGGTCCACGAGCCGATGGAGACCGGCTACAAGGCCGTCGACGCCATGACCCCGGTCGGCCGCGGCCAGCGTCAGCTGATCATCGGCGACCGTCAGACCGGCAAGACCGCGCTGTGCGTCGACACGATCATCAACCAGCGTGACAACTGGCGCTCGGGCGACGTGAACAAGCAGGTCCGCTGCATCTACGTCGCCGTCGGCCAGAAGGGCTCCACCATCGCGTCCGTGCGCGGCGCGCTGGAGGAGGCCGGTGCGCTCGAGTACACGACGATCGTCGCCGCCCCGGCGTCCGACCCGGCCGGCTTCAAGTACCTGGCGCCGTACACCGGCTCCGCCATCGGTCAGCACTGGATGTACCAGGGCAAGCACGTCCTGATCGTCTTCGACGACCTGTCGAAGCAGGCCGACGCCTACCGCGCCGTGTCCCTGCTGCTGCGCCGCCCGCCGGGCCGTGAGGCCTACCCGGGTGACGTCTTCTACCTGCACTCCCGCCTCCTCGAGCGCTGCGCGAAGCTCTCGGACGAGATGGGCGCGGGCTCGATGACCGGTCTGCCGATCGTCGAGACGAAGGCCAACGACGTCTCGGCGTTCATCCCGACCAACGTCATCTCCATCACCGACGGCCAGTGCTTCCTGGAGTCCGACCTGTTCAACGCCGGCCAGCGTCCGGCCCTGAACGTCGGTATCTCGGTCTCCCGTGTCGGTGGCTCCGCCCAGCACAAGGCGATGAAGCAGATCTCCGGTCGCCTCCGTGTCGACCTGGCCCAGTTCCGTGAGCTCGAGGCGTTCGCCGCCTTCGGTTCCGACCTGGACGCCGCGTCGAAGGCGCAGCTGGAGCGTGGTCAGCGCATGGTCGAGCTGCTCAAGCAGGCTCAGTACCAGCCGATGCCCACGGAGAACCAGGTCGTCTCGGTCTGGGCCGGCACCACCGGCAAGATGGACGACGTCCCGGTGGCCGACATCCGTCGCTTCGAGGCCGAGATGCTGGCGTACCTCCGCCAGAGCCACTCGGGTCTCATGACCTCCATCCGTGAGGGCGGCAAGATGTCGGACGACACCCTGCAGTCCGTCGCCGACGCCATCGCGGAGTTCAAGAAGCAGTTCGAGACCTCTGACGGGAAGCTGCTGGGCGACGACGCTTCCGCTGCCGTCAACGTCTCGAAGTGACGACGGAAGGGACCTGACTCATGGGAGCGCAGCTCCGGGTCTACAAGCGTCGCATCAAATCCGTCACCGCGACGAAGAAGATCACCAAGGCGATGGAGATGATCGCCGCCTCGCGCGTCGTCAAGGCGCAGCGCAAGGTGCAGGCGTCGACCCCGTACGCGACCGAGCTGACCCGCGCGGTCACCGCGGTCGCCACGGGTGCGAACGACAAGCACTCGCTGACCACCGAGGTGGAGAACCCGACCCGCGCCGCGGTCCTGCTCCTGTCGAGCGACCGCGGTCTGGCCGGCGCCTTCAACTCCAACGCCATCAAGGCGGCGGAAGCGCTCACGAGGAAGCTGGAGAGCGAGGGACGCGAGGTCGACATCTACGTCGTCGGCCGTCGTGGCATCGCGCACTACAACTTCCGTGAGCGCAAGCTGGCCGACTCGTGGACCGGCTTCACGGACCAGCCGGAGTACGCGGACGCCAAGAAGATCGCGGCTCCGCTGATCGAGGCGATCGAGAAGGACACGGCCGACGGTGGTGTGGACGAGCTCCACATCGTCTACACCGAGTTCGTCTCGATGATGACGCAGACGGCGGTCGAGGCCCGGCTGCTGCCCCTCAGCCTCGACGAGGTGGCGAAGGAGGCGGGCGAGCAGGAGACGCTCCGTCCGCTGTACGACTTCGAGCCGTCGGCGGAGGACGTCCTCGACGCCCTGCTGCCGCGCTACGTCGAGAGCCGTATCTACAACGCGCTGCTCCAGTCGGCTGCCTCCAAGCACGCCGCCACGCGCCGTGCGATGAAGTCGGCGACCGACAACGCGGGAGACTTGATCAACAACCTCTCCCGACTTGCCAACGCGGCCCGCCAGGCCGAAATCACCCAGGAAATCAGCGAGATCGTCGGTGGCACCGCAGCCCTGGCCGACGCGACCGCGGGGAGTGACAAGTAATGACGACCACTGTTGAGACGGCCGCCGCCACGGGCCGCGTCGCCCGGGTCATCGGCCCGGTCGTCGACGTGGAGTTCCCCGTCGACGCGATGCCGGAGATCTACAACGCGCTGAACGTCGAGGTTCCGGACCCGGCCGAGGAGGGCGCGACCAAGACGCTGACCCTCGAGGTCGCCCAGCACCTCGGTGACGGCCTCGTCCGCACCATCTCCATGCAGCCCACCGACGGTCTGGTCCGCCAGGCCCCGGTGGTCGACACCGGGGACGGCATCACGGTGCCGGTCGGCGATGTCACCAAGGGCCGCGTGTTCAACACGCTCGGTCAGGTGCTGAACGCCGAGGCCTCCACGGTGGCCGACGCCCCGCGCTGGGCGATCCACCGCAAGGCCCCCGCGTTCGACCAGCTCGAGTCGAAGACCGAGATGTTCGAGACCGGCCTGAAGGTCGTCGACCTTCTCACCCCGTACGTCAAGGGTGGAAAGATCGGTCTGTTCGGTGGCGCCGGTGTCGGCAAGACCGTTCTGATCCAGGAAATGATCGTCCGTGTGGCCAAGCTGCACGACGGTGTGTCGGTCTTCGCGGGCGTCGGTGAGCGCACCCGTGAGGGCAACGACCTCATGGTGGAGATGGAGGAGGCCGGCGTTCTGGACAAGACCGCGCTGGTCTTCGGCCAGATGGACGAGCCGCCGGGCACGCGTCTGCGCGTCGCCCTGGCCGGTCTGACCATGGCGGAGTACTTCCGCGATGTGCAGAAGCAGGACGTGCTGTTCTTCATCGACAACATCTTCCGCTTCACCCAGGCCGGTTCCGAGGTCTCCACGCTGCTCGGCCGCATGCCCTCCGCGGTGGGTTACCAGCCGAACCTGGCCGACGAGATGGGTCTCCTCCAGGAGCGCATCACGTCGACCCGTGGTCACTCGATCACCTCGATGCAGGCGATCTACGTCCCCGCGGACGACCTGACCGACCCGGCCCCGGCCACCACCTTCGCCCACCTCGACGCGACGACGGTTCTCTCCCGTCCGATCTCCGAGAAGGGCATCTACCCGGCCGTGGACCCGCTGGACTCCACGTCCCGGATCCTGGACCCGCGCTACATCGCGCAGGACCACTACGACGCCGCCACGCGCGTCAAGGGAATCCTGCAGAAGTACAAGGACCTCCAGGACATCATCGCGATCCTCGGTATCGACGAGCTGAGCGAGGAGGACAAGCTCGTTGTCCACCGCGCCCGCCGTGTCGAGCGCTTCCTGTCCCAGAACACCCACGCGGCGAAGCAGTTCACCGGTGTGGACGGTTCGGACGTTCCGCTCGACGAGTCGATCGCCGCGTTCAACGCGATCTGCGACGGTGAGTACGACCACTTCCCCGAGCAGGCCTTCTTCATGTGTGGTGGTCTCGAGGACCTCAAGAAGAACGCCAAGGAGCTCGGCGTCTCCTGAGCCCCGTGCTCTCGTGAGGGGGGCGGGCCTGTCCCGCCCCCCTCATCACGCCCATTAGAATTGACCCCAACACCCGGCACGACCGCCGGGTGGTGACCCGAGGAGCCACCCTTGGCTGCTGAGCTGCACGTCGAGCTGGTCGCCGCGGACCGGAGTGTCTGGTCCGGCGAGGCCACCTTGGTCATCGCGCGTACCACCTCCGGCGACATCGGCGTCATGCCCGGCCACCAGCCGCTGCTCGGTGTGCTGGAGTCGGGCCCGGTGACCATCCGTACCAGTGAGGGCGCGACCGTCGTCGCCGCCGTCCACGGTGGATTCATCTCGTTCGCCGACGACAAGCTTTCTCTGCTCGCGGAGATCGCCGAGCTGGCGGACGAGATCGACGCCCAGCGCGCCGAGCGTGCGCTGGAGCGCGCCAAGGCGGATTCGGACGCCGGCGCCGAGCGCCGCGCCGATGTCCGGTTGCGCGCGGTAGCGGTTCGCTAGCGGACCGCGCCGAGAGTTGTGCCCTCAGCCGCGGCACGGCTGGAATTTTCCAGACCGTGTCGCGGCTGAGGCGATGCAGATGCAGGTCGTATTCGGTTACGCCGGCAAGGCCGGTCACGGGACGCAGCGAGGAGGTCGGTGAAGATGTTCCTCGCTCTGCTCCTGAGCGGCCTGGTCGTCGCACTGGTGGTGATCGGGCTCTTCGTCTTCGGCTTGCGGCGCAGGCTGATCCAGCGCGCCGGCGGCACCTTCGACTGCTCCCTGCGCTGGAACGTGCCCGAGGAGCCGGACCCGTCCGGCAAGGGCTGGGTGTACGGCGTCGCCCGCTACAGCGGTGACGAGATCGCCTGGTTCCGGGTCTTCTCGTACGCTCCCCGCCCCCGCCGCGTCCTGGAGCGCTCGGCCATCGAGGTCCTGGAGCGCCGGATGCCCGAGGGCGAGGAGGAGCTGGCGCTGCTCTCCGACGCCGTGATCCAGGGCTGTATGCACCGGGGGGTCCGCCTGGAGCTGGCGATGAGCGAGGACGCTCTCACCGGCTTTCTCGCATGGCTGGAGGCGGCGCCTCCTGGCCAGAGGGTGAATGTGGCCTGACGGCATACGAACGACGGCGGGGACGGTGTGCTGCACCGTCCCCGCCGCTGTTTCTTCTCCGGCCTGCTCAGATCGTCAGTTCAGGCCGCTGTTGATCGCGCCGACCAGCTCACCGTTGCCGGTGTCGCCGCTGAACTCCCAGAAGAACGCGCCTCCCAGGCCCTGGTTCTTCGCCCAGCTCATCTTGGACGTGACCGTGGCCGGGGTGTCGTAGCTCCACCAGTTGGAGCCGCAGTGCGCGTACGCCGTACCGGCGATCGTGCCGTTGGCCGGGCAGGAGTTCCTCAGGACCTTGTAGTCCTCGATGCCCTGCTCGTACGTGCCGGCCGCCGGGCCCGTCGCCGTGCCGCCGGGGGCGGACTGGGTGACGCCGGTCCAGCCGCGGCCGTAGAAGCCGATGCCGAGCAGCAGCTTGTTGGCCGGGACGCCCTTCGCCTTGAACTTGGCGATCGCCTCGGCGGAGTTGAAGCCCGCCTGCGGGATGCCGGCGTACGAGGTGAGCGGGGAGTGCGGGGCCGTCGGGCCCTGCGCCGCCCAGGCGCCGAAGAAGTCGTACGTCATCACGTTGAACCAGTTCATGTACTGCGCGGCGCCCGCGTAGTCGGCGGCGTCGATCTTGCCGCCGGTGGAGGCGTCGGCCGTGACGGCCGCGGTGACCAGGTTGTTGCTGCCGAACTTGGCGCGCATGGCCTGCATCATGTTCTTGAAGGAGGCCGGGCCGCTGGTGTCGCAGGAGAGACCGCAGGCGTTCGGGTACTCCCAGTCCAGGTCGATGCCGTCGAAGACATCGGCCCAGCGCGGGTCCTCCACCAGGTCGTAGCAGGACTGCGCGAAGGCGGTCGGGTTCTGCACGGCCTGGCCGAAGCCGCCGGACCAGGTCCAGCCGCCGAACGACCACAGCACCTTGATGTGCGGGTACTGGGCCTTGAGCTTGCGCAGCTGGTTGAAGTTGCCGCGCAGCGGCTGGTCCCAGGTGTCGGCCTTGCCGTCGACGGACTGGTCGGCGGTGTAGGCCTTGTCGTAGTCGGCGTAGGCGTCGCCGATGGTGCACCGGCCGCCCTGGACGTTGCCGAAGGCGTAGTTGATGTGGGTGATCTTGGACGCGGAGCCCGACGTCACGATGTTCTTGACGTGGTAGTTCCGGCCGTAGACACCCCAGTTGGTGAAGTAGCCGAGCTTCACCGTGTTGCCGGGCGGCGGCGGGTCGCCGCCCGTGGTGCGGACGTTCGCGGCGCCGCTGGCGGGGCCGGTCTGGTCGATGGTGTCGCGGGCGACGACCGTGTAGCTGTAGTCGGTGCCCGCGGTGAGCCCCGTGTTGGTGTACGTCAGGCCGGTGACCGTGGCGATCGTGGCGCCGTTCCGCTTGACGTCGTAGTTCTTGATGCCCTTGTCGTCGGTCGCGGCGGTCCAGGTGAGCTTCACCGAGGTGTTGGTGATGTCGGAGGCGACCGGGGTGCCGGGGGCGGAGGGCGCGTTGTCGCCGGGCTGGGTGGTGCCGTCGCAGGAGCCGCCGTTGACCTTGCAGCCGGTCGGGGCGCCGGAGCCGGTGCCGTTGAAGCCGAAGGAGATGGTGGCGCCGGGGGCGAGGGTGCCGTTCCAGCCGACGTTCTTCGCGGTCCAGTGGGTGCCGGAGCTGGTGACGGTGGCGTCCCAGGCGGAGGTGACCGCGGTGCCGGCGGGGTAGTCCCACTCGACGGTCCAGGAGGAGAGCGTGGTGGTGCCGGTGTTCTTCACCGTCCACTTGCCCTCGAAGCCGGTGCCCCAGTCGGAGACCTTGGTGTACGTGGCGGTGGCCGACTCGGCGGCCTCCGCGGGTGCTGCGAGGCCGACCATGGCGGCCAGGGGCAGGATCAGGGCGGTCAGACCGGCGGCGGCCCGGTGTCTGAACCCTGTTCTGCGCGTCGGTGCTTGAGTGCTCAACGGTGCTCCTCAAGTTGCGGACGGACGAACGAGAGATGAGGGGGGTGGTCCGTGAACGTGCGCGCGCCCCGCGAGCGTAGGAAGGTCTGGACCAATCGTCAAGAGGTCCAGACCAACGTTGGTAGTGTGTGGTTCAGACACCCAACTCCCGTGCCAGTACCGCCGCTTGGGCTCTGCTGCGGACATTCAGCTTCCCCAGCACCTTGGAGACGTGCGTCTTCACCGTCGCCTCCGCCATGTCGAGCCGCGCCGCGACCTCCGCGTTCGACAGACCCTGGGCCAACGCCCCCAACACCTCCCGCTCGCGGGGCGTCAGCGCGTCCAGTACGGACGGGTCCGCACCGCCCGGCGCGCGCTCGGGGCCGCGTCGCGGGGAGGCGAATTCGGCGATCAGCCGCCGGGTCACGGCCGGGGCGATCAGACCCTCCCCGCGCGCCACCGTCCGTACCGCCTCGATCAGGTCCTTGGCCTCGGTGTTCTTCAGCAGGAACCCCGCTGCCCCGGCCCGCAGGGCGCCGAAGACGTACTCGTCCAGATCGAAGGTGGTCAGCACGAGGACGTCGGCGAGCCCCTCCGACACCACGTGCCGGGTCGCCGTCACCCCGTCCATCCGCGGCATCTGAACATCCATCAGGACCAGGTCAGGACGCAGCTCGCGCGCCAGCTCCACCGCGCGCTCGCCGTCCGCCGCCTCCCCGACCACCTCGATGTCCGGTGCGCTGCCCAGGATCAGGACCAGTCCCGCCCTGACCGCGCTCTGGTCCTCGGCCACGATCACCCGAACCATGCCGTCGGCTCCTTGTCGCTCGTCCGCACGGGCAGGGCCGCCCGTACCCGCCATTCTTTCCGGCCGTCCTCCGCCGTCACCGGACCGGACTCGAACTCGCCGGCGAGCAGCGCCACCCGCTCCTCCATCCCCACCAGACCCGCCCCCGAGCCGGGCGCGCGCGGCCCGGGCCGCTCCCCGCCGAGCGCACTGGTCACCAGGACGGTCAGCGCCCCGTCCGCGCGGCGGCCCAGCTCCACCCGCACCTCGCCGGGCGCCGCGTGCTTGAGGGCGTTGGTCAGCGACTCCTGCACGATCCGGTACGCGGCCAGCTCGACCGGCGCCGGCAGCGGCGCGCCCTTCGGTGGGCGGGCGTCGTCGAAGGTGAACGTGAGCCCGCTCGGCTCCCCACTGGCCGCGGCCTGGTTCACCAGGGCGTCCAGGCCGTCGAGGGTCGGCGCGGCCGCCGGTTCGGCGTCCCCGCTGCTGTCCCGGAGCAGCCCGATGAGCCGGCGCATCTCCGCGAGCCCCTCCACGCTGTTCTCCCGGATCACGGTCAGCGCCTGTCGGGTGGTGGCCGTGTCGTCCAGGGAGAGCGCGGCCGTGGAGTGGATCGCGATGGCGGAGAGATGGTTGGCGACCATGTCGTGCAGCTCGCGCGCCATCCGGGCCCGCTCGGCCACCACCGCGTGGGTCCGGTCCATCTCCGCGAGCAGCGCGGTCTGTTCGGCGCGCAGCCGCGCGGCGTCGGCCGCCTGGCGGTGGTTGCGGACGACCGCGCCCGTCACCGCGGGCAGGAACGAGACCATGCCCGTGATCACACCGACCAGGATCGCGACGGCGTTCTGCCACCAGACGAGGAAGCCGATCGTCACGCCGATGGTGATGAGCCCGGTCGTGTACGGGATGCGGCGGGCGGCGGCCGGTGAGCCGTAGACCACCGCCGCGTAGACCACGTCCGTGAACATCAGCGCGGTGACGAGGCTGCCGTAGGTGAACTGGTCCGCCACGAGGGCGAGCGTGCCGACGATCAGAGCGGTCTGCGGCAGCGCGCGGCGCACGGTCTCCATGGCGGCCATCACGAACAGCGGGACCAGGGTCGCCCAGCGGTCCCCGATCAGCCGTTCGTTCTGGACGTGCAGACCGAAGGCCCACATCAGCAGGCCTATGGCGAGGCCGCCGGCGGCGATCAGCAGGTCGTGGCGGTGCGGGCGGGGGAGTGTCACGTGTCCATCCAACACGTGAGGAGGCCGCCGGGCCTCGACGTCCGGGCCGATCCGCCTCTCCGTCGAAGGATGTAGGCGCACTTCGTCACTGGCGACGACGATCAGCGCCCGGCGGCGGGCGACGCTGGGAGAGACGTACGAAAGGGGAGTACCGCCGTGATCGTCACGCTGATCGTGATCTGCGAGGTCGGCTTCTGGGTCCTGCTGGCCGCCGGTCTCGCCACCCGCTATCTGCTGAAGATGCCCAGGACCGGACTCGCGCTGCTGCTGTGCGAGCCGCTCCTGGAGGTCCTGCTGCTCGTCGTCACCGCGATCGACCTCAAGGACGGGGCCGAGCCGAGCTGGCGCCACGGGCTCGCCGCCGTGTACATCGGCTACACCGTCGGCCACGGCCACCGCACCGTGAAGTGGCTCGACGGTCACGCCGCCCACCGCCTCGGCGGCGGGCCGCCGCCGGTGAAGCCGCCCCGCTACGGCATGGCGCGCGCCCGCCACGAGGGCAAGGTCTGGCTGGGCTCGGTGACGGCCGCGGCCGTGGCGTCCGGGCTGCTGCTGCTCGCGACCTGGTACGTGGGCGACGACGGCGACACGGACTCGCTGCAGAGCTGGATCTACGTCGCGTGGCGGGCGGCGGGCATCCACGGCCTGATCGCGCTCAGCTACGCGATCTGGCCGAAGAAGGCCCCGCAGGGCGAGGCGCCGGAGCTCCCCGCCCGGGATGAACGGGACCAGGAACGCGACCGGGTCTAGCGGTCCCCGCCCGGAACCCAGAGCACGTCGCCGACCTCCTTGTTCGCCGTCCTGGCGAGGATGAAGAGCAGATCCGACAGACGGTTCAGATAGGTCGCCGTCAGGGGGTTCATGCTCTCGCCGTGGACCTCGATCGCCGCCCACGTGGAGCGCTCCGCGCGGCGGACCACCGTGCACGCCTGGTGCAGCAGGGCCGCGCCGGGCGTGCCGCCCGGCAGGATGAAGGAGCGCAGCTTGTCGAGCTGCTCCAGGAAGCGGTCGCAGTCCGCCTCCAGCTTGTCGACGTAGGACTGCTCGACCCGCAGCGGCGGGTACTTCGGGTTCTCCACCACCGGGGTGGACAGGTCCGCGCCCACGTCGAACAGGTCGTTCTGGACCCGGACGAGGACCGTGACGACCTCCTCGTCCAGCTGCCCGAGGGCGATGGCCGTACCGACGACGGCGTTGGCCTCGTTGGCGTCGGCGTACGCCGAGATCCGCAGATCCGTCTTGGCGGTCCGGCTCATGTCGCCGAGGGCCGTGGTGCCCTGGTCGCCGGTACGGGTGTAGATGCGCGTCAGATTGACCATGGCTCCAGCGTAGTTACGCTCCCGCCCGCAGGAAGGTCCGTGTGCTCACCGTCACGGACACGAGCGTGAGCCCGACGGCCACCAGGACGCCGTACAGCACGGTCGCGGTCGCGTACTGCCCGACGTACACGTCCCGGACCGCGTCCACCAGATAGCGGAACGGCATGAGGTACGAGAGCACGTTCAGCCAGGTCGGCGCGAGCGCCATCGGCAGCATGAGCCCGGACAGCAGCATCGCCGGCAGCGTGAGCGCGTTGACCGTCGGCCCGAACTCCGTCGGAGTGTTCACCTTCATCGCCAGCGCGTACGAGAGCGAGGCGAGGGAGAAGGTCAGCAGGGCGACGAAGACGAAGCCGACGAGGACCCCGAAGAGCGGGGCCCGAAGCCCCATCACCAGCGCGGTGAGGACCAGCAGCACGGCCTGGAAGACGAAGAGCGAGGCGTCGCGCAGGAGCCGGCCGAGGAGCAGCGCGAGCCGGCTGACCGGGGTGACGCGCATCCGCTCCACCACGCCCCAGTTCTTCTCCATGATGAGCGAGAACCCGGCGAACGAGGCTCCGAACAGGCCGAGTTGGAGCAGCAGGCCGGGGACGAGGATCTGCCAGGAGTCGCCCTCGCGGCCGAGCGGCAGATCGCTGAGCAGCGGTCCGAAGAAGAGCAGGTACAGCAGCGGCATCAGGGCGCCGAAGAAGATCTGGAACTTCGAGCGCAGGGTCTGGCGGGCGTAGCGCCCGAAGACGAGCGCGGTGTCGTGGAGCAGCAAGGGGAGTCCTGGGTCCTAGACGGCCACGGGGGCCGGGTCGACGGGGGCCGGGCCGCGCCCGGTGATGGCGAGGAAGGCGTCCTGGAGGGTGGTCACCCCGTGCTCGGCCTTGAGGCCGGCAGGGGTGCCCTCGGCGATGACGACGCCCTTGTCGACGACGACCAGCCGGTCGGAGAGGGCGTCGGCCTCGTCGAGGTAGTGCGTGGTGAGCACGACGGTCGTGCCGTGCTCGTCGCGCAGCCGGCGCACAAGGGACCACAGGTCGGCGCGGCTGCCGGGGTCGAGCCCGGTCGTCGGCTCGTCGAGGAAGAGCACGTCGGGGCGGTGGGCGAGGCCGAGCGCGATGTCGAGGCGGCGGCGCTGGCCGCCCGAGAGCGCGGCCGGGGAGCGGTCGAGGACCTCGGTGAGGCCGAGCTCCTCCGCCAGCTCCGCGGCGCGGGCGACGGCCTCCGCCTTGGAGAGCCGGTAGAGGCGGCCCTGGATGACGAGTTCGGAGCGCACGGTCTCCTGCGGGTCGACCCCGCCGGACTGGGCGACGTACCCGATCCGGCTCCGTACGGACGCCGGGTCCGTGAGCAGGTCGTGGCCGGCGATGGTGGCGGCGCCGCCGGTGGGCGGGAGCAGCGTGGTGAGCATGCGCAGGGTCGTGGTCTTGCCCGCGCCGTTGGGGCCGAGAAGGCCGAGGATCTCGCCGCGCCGGACGGTGAGGTCGATCCCGTGGACCGCCTCCACGGGGCCGTTCTTGGTCTCGAAGGTCCGGGCGAGCCCGGCCGTACTGATGATGGGCATGGTGACTACAAAAACAGAGTCCCTGAAATTTTGCAACGCCTCCAAAATTTCAGACGGACCTAGAATGACGCCATGGCTGAGGGGCTGAGGGAGCGCAAGAAGCGCCAGACGAAGCAGCGGATCTCCGACATCGCGACCGGGCTCTTCCTGGAGCACGGCTTCGTGACCGTGACCATCGCGGAGATCGCGGAGGCCGCGGACGTCTCCGTCAACACGGTGTACAACTACTTCCCCGCCAAGGAGGACCTCTTCCTCGACCGCATGGAAGGCGTCACCCTCCGCGTCGCCCGGATGATCCGCGGCCGCGACAAGGGCGAGTCCGCGGCCGACGCCGTCCTGCGCGAGATGCGCCAGCAGATCGGCGCCGTGTCACCCGCGTACGGACTCATGGACGGCTTCGACGCCTTCATGAACGTCATCGACCACGCCCCCACCCTCAAGGCCCGGCTCTTCTACCTCCAGCAGCAGGTCCACGACGCCGTCGTCGCCACCCTGCGCGAGGAGACCGGTGCGGCCGCCGACGACCCGCTGCCGCTGCTCGTCGGTGGCCAGCTCGCCTGGATCGAGAACACCGTCGTCGGCTACATCACCCGCGAGATGTCCGCCGGCGGCAAGGCGACCAAGGTCTCCCGCGAGGCCCTCGTCCTCCTCGACGAGATCGAGGAGCTGCTGAGCGAACGCGTCCTCACGTACGCCGTACGGGGGTAACCGCCCTGTCGTGAGTGTGACGTCCGTCAAACCGGGCGTGACGCGCGTTACTTCACGGTCACTTCGCGCTCCCCGACCGCTAATCTCCGCCGGAGAAGCCAGACAGGAACAGGCGTGGAGGGGTGGAAGAAGTGGCCAGGAAGCTCGCTGTCATCGGAGCCGGTCTCATGGGGTCGGGCATCGCGCAGGTCTCGGCCCAGGCGGGCTGGGACGTCGTCCTGCGTGACGTCACCGACGCCGCGCTGACCCGCGGCACCGACGGCATCAAGGCGTCGTACGACCGCTTCGTCGCCAAGGGCAAGCTGACCGCGGAGGACGCCGAGGCCGCCCTCGGCCGGATCACCGCCACCACCGAGCTGGAAGCGGTGGCCGACGCCGACGTCGTCGTGGAGGCCGTCTTCGAGAAGCTGGAGGTCAAGCACGAGATCTTCCGCTCCCTCGACAAGATCGCTAAGGACGGCGCGGTCCTCGCCTCCAACACCTCCGCCATCCCGATCACCAAGATCGCCGCGGTCACGGAGCGCCCGGAGGCCGTCGTCGGCACCCACTTCTTCTCGCCGGTGCCGATGATGCAGCTCTGCGAACTCGTCCGCGGCTACAAGACCAGCGACGCCACCCTCGTCGCCGCGCGGGAGTTCGCCGAGTCGGTCGGCAAGACCTGCATCGTCGTCAACCGCGACGTCGCCGGCTTCGTCACCACCCGCCTCATCTCGGCCCTGGTCGTCGAGGCCGCCAAGCTCTACGAGTCGGGCGTCGCCTCCGCCGAGGACATCGACATCGCCTGCAAGCTGGGCTTCGGCCACGCCATGGGGCCGCTCGCCACCGCGGACCTCACGGGCATCGACATCCTCGTGAACGCGACCTCCAACATCTACACGGAGTCGCAGGACGAGAAGTTCGCGCCCCCGGAGCTGATGCGCCGGATGGTGGACGCCGGTGACATCGGCCGCAAGAGCGGGCAGGGGTTCTACGAGCACTGATCACCGACGGATGTTCGGTCCGCACCCCATCGGGTGAATTCGGTATCAGTTCGCTTACAAGGCGCAACGCTTCTGCGCCGACGGCAGTCAGTTGTTGCAAAGACGGAGCACTCCCGGGGAGCGCATATGCACATCAGGGGCGACCATGTCGAGCTGGTCGTCGGGGGCCGCCTCGACGTCCGGAGCGCGGCGGACGCCCGTACGGTCCTGCACTCGGCCGTCGACGACGGAGTCGGCGACCTCGTGCTCGACCTGACCGGTCTCGACTCCTGGGACGCCACCGGACTCGGGGTCATCATGGGCGCGCACCGGCGGGCGGGCCGCTGCGGGCGGCGGCTCGTCCTGCGCGGCGTGCCGCCCCAGATGCAGCGCCTCCTCGTGGCCACCCGGCTGCACAGGATCCTCGCCATCGAGGGCGGGCTCGCCGCGGAGTCGCTGCCCCGCGTCTGAGCCGCCCGAGGGCGGGCCCGGTTGTGAAGCCGCTGTGTGAAACCGGCGACCCGCCCCAATCCTCGACGGACCGTGACGTCTTGGTCGGGGCGGCACCCCGGATGTTCCCGGATACTCGAAGAAGGTCTAGGGTTCGGCTCGCCCGCCCATTGACGCACCCACCCGGCGGGCACCGGACCAGAAGCGACAGCGAGCGTGCAGATCGGCCGGAGGGGCTTCCGCACGCAACCGCTTTTGGGGGGCTTTGACCATGGACCCGATGCACCGGGGGCCGGAAGACTTCGGCCACGACACCGAGGGCGACGACGTCCGCGACGGACGCGGCCTGCCCGCCCCCGACCGCGGACCGGCCGCCGCGCCCACCCGCGCCCGCACCGCCCGCGTCGTCTCCGGCGACCTGCTGCTCACCGTCAACCCCGTCGACGGCAGCGAGATCGAGGCCTGCCCGCCCGGAGAGCGGCCCGAGCCCTCCCGCCGGCACACCGCACAGGAGCGCGCCGAGGCCGCCCGCGCGGCCACCCCGCCCCGACCGGCCGGGCCCGCCGCCCCGCGACTGCCCCTGCTCGAACGGCAGGAGGAGCACGAGCGCCTCGTCCAGCTCCTCGCCCGCGGCCGCTCCGTCCGCGTCACCGGCCCCGCCGGCTCCGGCCGCACCGCCCTCCTGGACGCCGTCGCCGCCGACTGTGCCGACCTCGCGCCCGACGGCGTCGTCCGCCTCTCCGGCCACCACCGGACCCCCACCGAGCTGCTGTACGAGCTCCTCGGCGCCGTCCAGCACGCCCCCGACCAGCGCCCCGACCGTCCGGCCCTGCTGGACCTGGTCCGTGACATCGGCGCCGTCGTCCTCGTCGACGACCTGGAGTTCGGCGGCGCGACCCTGGACGAGCTGCTCTCCGCCGCCCCCGAGTGCGCCTTCCTGCTCGCCGCGACCCCCGACGTCCAGGCCCCGTCCGCCGACGCCCACCTCGACGAGGTCCCGCTCGCCGGCCTCGGCCGCGCCGCCTCCCTCGAACTCCTGGAGCGCGCCGTCGACCGGCCGCTCACCGACGACGAGGCCAACTGGGCGGGCGACCTCTGGTTCGAGTCCGAGGGCCTGCCGCTGCGCTTCGTCCAGGCGGGCGCCCTGCTCCGGCAGCGCGACCGGCTCCGGGTCACCCCGGCCGAGTTCGACGCCTTCGGGGCGGCCGGCCAGGAGGACGCCGTCCCCTCCGAGTTCGACGCCTTCGGCGCCCTCGACGAGGCCTTCGGCCCGGCCGCGGAGGCCCCGGCCCCCGCCGCCGGGGCCCAGCCGGACCCGGCCGACATCGAGCTGCGCGAGATACCGCTGCCGAGCCTCGGCGAGGGCGCCGCCCCCGCCGCCCTGCTCGCCTCCCGGCTCAGTCGCTCCGCCCAGGACACCCTGCGGTTCGCCGTCGCCCTCGGCGGCGAGGTGCCGCACCAGGCCCACCTGCCCGCGCTCGTCGGCGACACCCACGCGGACGCCGCCCTCGGCGAGCTCATGGCCTGCGGCCTGCTCTCCCCGGTCGGCACCCGCTACCGCCTCGCCGCCGGGATCCTCACCCAGCTCCTCGCGCACGGCTACGGCGAGGACGCCGCGGCCCGCGCCCACGCCGTCGCCCAGCACTACGCCTGGTGGGCCGGCCACCCCTCCGTCACGCCCGCCCGCGCCGTCGCCGAGGCCGACGCCGTCCTGGCCGCCCTGGCCGTGCTCGTGCCCGGCGAGAGCCCCGAGCACACCGCCACCGCCGTCCTGCTCGCCCGCAGCGCCGCACCCGCCTTCGCCGCAGGACTCCACTGGGGGGCCTGGGAGCGGGTCCTGCGCGGCGGCCAGGAGGCCGCCCGGCTGGCCGGCGAGGTCGCCGAAGAGGCGTACTTCCACCACGAGTTGGGCGTCCTCGCGCTCTGCGCCGGGAACCTGGACCGGGCCCGCGCCGAGCTGGAGGCATCCATCGGCATGCGCGGCGTCCTCGCCGACAAGCGCGGCACGGTCGCCGGCCGCCGGGCTCTCGCCCTGGTCGCCGACCGCTCCGGTACGCCGCACGGCGACGAGCCGCCCGCGGCGCACCGGGAGGGCCCCCTCTCCCCGCCGCGCGGTGTCCCGAAGGCGGCCCTCCCGGCGGCCTCCCGGCCGGCAGCCACCCCGCCCCCGGCCTTCCCGAAGGTCAAGGCCTCCCCGGTCGTCCCGACCTTCCCGGACTTCGCGGACGAGGGCCCCACGCTCATCACCCGCCCGGACACCCTCACGAGCGACGCCGGTACGAAGCGGAGCCGCCGTGCCGGCCTCCTCGCCGGGGCCCGGCGCAACGTGGTCGCCGTCTCCACGGGAGCGCTCCTGGCCGCCGTGCTCGGCACCGTCGTGACGATCGGGGCCACCTCCGGCGAGGCCGAGGACCCGGGCACGGGGCGCGTCACCTCCGACCGCACGGCCGACGAGGAGACCGGCGACACCGTCCTGGACGCCGACGAGCCGGCCGAGGGCGCGACGGACCGCCCCTCGGACAGCGCCTCGCCCACCCCGTCCGGCTCGACGAGCCCGGGCGCGCCCACCGCCTCGGGCTCCCCGTCCGGCGCGCCGTCCGGCTCCCCGGGCACGACCCCGCCCGCGACCGGCTCCCCGGTCCCGACGACGACGCCGCCGCGCCCGACGACGAGCCCGACGCGGACGACGAGGCCGACGCCGACGACGACCAGCCAGACACCGTCGCCGACGCCGACGACGCCCTCGCCCACCACACCGACGCCGACGGAGACGACCCCGCCCGCCAGCAACTCCGCCTCCGGCGACACCACCCCGACCGGCAACCCCGCCTGACCCCCGGAACACACGACGGCCCCGAGTGCGCTCATCGCACCCGGGGCCGTACGCGTACGACCGTACGAAGGGTCAGAACAGCCGCAGCTTGTCGTCCTCGATACCGCGCAGGGCGTCGTAGTCCAGCACCACGCAGTCGATACCGCGGTCCGTCGCGAGCACCCGCGCCTGCGGCTTGATCTCCTGCGCCGCGAAGACGCCCTTCACGGGCGCGAGGTGCGGGTCGCGGTTGAGCAGCTCCAGGTAGCGCGTCAGCTGCTCCACGCCGTCGATCTCGCCGCGCCGCTTGATCTCCACCGCCACGGTCGCGCCGTCGGCGTCCCGGCACAGGATGTCCACCGGGCCGATCGCGGTCGGGTACTCGCGGCGGATCAGCGTGTGGCCCTCGCCGAGGGTCTCGATGCGGTCCGCGAGCAGCTCCTGGAGGTGCGCTTCCACGCCGTCCTTGATGAGGCCCGGGTCCACGCCCAGCTCGTGCGAGGAGTCGTGGAGGACCTCCTCCATCGTGATGATCAGTTTCTCGCCCGCTTTGTTCACCACGGTCCAGATGCCGGCCTCGCCGTCGACACCCTCCTTGAGGGTGCACGGCGGCGACATCCAGTTGAGCGGTTTGTACGCCCGGTCGTCCGCGTGGATGGAGACGCTGCCGTCTGCCTTGACCAGGATCAGACGGGGAGCGGAGGGCAGGTGGGCCGTGAGCCGGCCCGCGTAGTCCACGGAACAGCGGGCGATGACGAGACGCATGGTCGGCAACGCTACAAGACGGACGCTCTTCCGCGCGATTCGGCTCTTAACGCCCGCTGGACCAGGGTCACTTATTGGCCGGTTGTGTTCCCAATCTCCTGGTGTGCTTCGGACTGCGCGCTTACCGTGGAAGCAGGAGGTCGCCGTCCGTGCACGCAGCGTGTCGCACGGGGGTCCTTCATCCCTGCCCGTAAGACCCCGCCCGTCGGGGTCGCGAGAGGAGAACCCATGTCGCTCGACGTCTCACCGGCGCTGTTGGAACAGGCCGAGCGAGGCGAGGTCGACGAAGCCGACTTCGTCGACTGCGTCCGGACCTCCCTGCCCTACGCATGGGAGATGATCAGTTCTCTGGTGGCTCAGCTGAAGGTCGACGGCGGCGAGTTCGCCGACAACCAGACGCCGCCGCCGAACGAGCAGGCACGTGGTCAGCTGTTGCGTGCACTCGCGAGTGATGCCATCCGTGGTGCGCTGCAGCGGCACTTCGGGGTGCGTCTGGCCTTCCAGAACTGCCACCGCGTCGCGGTGTTCCCGCTCGACCCCGCGGTCGACGAGCGGCTCGCCCGCTTCACCTCCGTACGGGGTCAGCTGCTCAACCAGTCGCCGGAGCTGCGGGACTGCTGAGGCACGGCGGGTGCCGCCGCTCCGCATCGCGGGAGACGTGAACGATGCGAGAGGTGCCGGAGCGGCGGCATCGCCCCGAGCCCCAGCGCGACCGCGGCCTGTCCGCCCATGACGTCGCACCCCTGCCCCCGGACTCAGACCAGCTGGGGGAGTACCTCGGCGCCGAGCCGTCGTACGTTCTCCTCGGTGGCCGCGAGGTCGCCCGTGCCTTCGGCGAGCAGCGCGAAGCGCGTGATGCCCGTGCGCTCCGAGGTCGCCGCGAGCCGGTCCGCCGCGAACCGCGGCGTGCCCACGGGGTGCAGCCCGCACAGCAACTCGGTGTACGCGACGGGGTCCCGCATCGCGCGGTGCCGGCCGTCCACGGTCACATGCGCGTCCAGCCCCTGCTTCAGCCAGCCGGGCATCGCCTTCACGAGCGCCTCGGCCGCCTCGCGCGTGCCGTCGGCCAGCTGGGCGACGCCCGCCGAGACATGGTGCGCGCCGATCCGCGCGATCTCGTCAGGAGTGCGCCCCGCGTCCCGGGAGAAACGTTCCCACGCGGCCACCATCTCGGCCTTCTCCTCGTCGCCGCAGTGCATCCCGAGCAGCATCGGCAGCCCGCGCCGCGCGGCCAGTTCGACGCTCTTCGGGGACGTGCAGGCGACGACCACCTCGGGCGAGGCGTCCCCGCCGATCAGCTCGCCCGGGCGGGGGACGACCGCCACCTCGCGGAAGGCGAATCGTTCTCCCTCGGCGGAGACCCGGGGCTCGGTGAGCCAGCGCAGCAGCAGGTCGAGGGATTCAGGGAAGCCCTGTTCGTACGCCTTCAGGCCCGCGCCGAACACCTCCAGGTCGACCCACGGGCCGCCCCTGCCCACGCCGAGCGTGAAGCGGCCGCCGGAGAGCAGGTGGAGCAGGGCGGCCTGCTCGCCCAGGGCGACCGGATGGACCGTCGGCAGGACGCTGACGGCCGTGCCGACCCGCAGCCGGCGGGTCCGGCCCAGCAGGACCCCCGCCAGGGTCACGGCCGACGGACAGACTCCGTACGGGACGAAGTGGTGTTCGGCGAGCCAGACGGAGTCGAGCCCCGCCTCCTCGGCCACTTCTGCGGTCCGCACCGCCCGGTGCAGTGCCTCGCCCTGGCCCTGCCCAGGGAACTGGGCGGCCAGCACAAACGTACCCACGCGCATCGCCTTCTGCCTCCTTGCGGCCGACGCGGTTCTCCCCCTCGTACTGGCAACAACGTCTGACACGTGCCAAAGGCACGGCCTCCGATGAAGTTGTTGCGATTTTCCGCTGATTCGGCTTGGCGGGTGGGAAGGTCACTCCGTCGCGGCCCGTAGGCTGGAGAGAACGTTCTGTGTCCCCGGACCCGTGAGGTGATCAGGTGTCCCCGCGTCGCAACCGCCCGCAGGGCGGCGAGAAGCCCGACCATCAGGCTGACACCGGCGACCGGTACGGAGGCGCGCAGCGCAGCGAGACCTGGCAGGGCGAGGAGTGGTTCGTCCGGCACGTGGCGGGCGCCAGCGCCCCCGGCAAGCGCTACCGCTGCCCGGGCTGTGACCAGGAGATCCCGGGCGGCGCCCCGCACGTGGTGGCCTGGCCCGAGTACGGCGGCGTCGACGACCGCCGTCACTGGCACAAGGCCTGCTGGAACGCGAAGGACCGCCGCACCTCCAGGGTGCAGCGGTCCCGCAACGCGCCGAAGTACTAGGGGCCGAGCCTCAGACGTCCCGGCTGTTCAGCAGGGCGTACGCGCCGCCCATCACGGCGGCGGTGATGACCGCCATGATCCAGACCGGGTCCCAGCCCGCGGGGCCGGACTGACCGATCGCCGACTTGCCGGCGTAGAGCGCGATGAGCTGGCTCGGGATCGCGTAGTCGAGCAGGAACTCCTGCACCTTGGCGAGCGACTCCGAGAACATGAACATGGCCGCCACCAGCGGCAGCAGCAGCACACCGATCATGATCGTGATCGCGCCCGCCGAGTGCCGGATGATCGCGCCGATGGCCAGCGAGAGCAGGCCGAGCAGCGCCAGGAACAGGCCGACACCGACCGTCGCCCGCAGCCACTCGGCCGATGTGGCCTCGGCGGCGCCGGGCACCATCGCCACCTGCGCCGCGCCCACCACCGCCGCCGTGACCGTGGTGATCGTGAAGACGAGCACGAAGAAGACGATGGCCTTCGCCGCCAGGACCCGGCCCCGGGTCGGGCAGGCCGTCAGGGTCGTACGGATCATGCCGGTGCCGTATTCGGAGGCGATCGTCAGCACGCCGAGCGTGATCACACAGATCGAGCCGAGGAGCACGCCGAAGAAGCCGAGCGCCAGGGCCGACTCCTGATCGGCCGGCACGTCGGCGTTGGACACGACCGCGGCCACGCCGAGGCCGATGACCAGCATCAGCAGCACCATCACACCCAGCGTCCACATCGTGGAGCGCAGCGAGCGGATCTTCGTCCACTCCGAGGCCAGCGCGTCCCCGAGGTGCGCCTTGCGCACCGGGATGGGGGAGACGTACGCGTACGGCACGGGAACCGGGGCCGGAGCCGGCGCGGGGGAGGGGGTGGGGGCGGTCATCGGGCGTCCTCGGCGTTCTTGGCGTCACCGGCGTTCGGGGCGGGCGCTGCGGGCGCGGCGTTCGGAGCGGGCTCGCCCTGCGTCGCGTACGGGTTCTGTCCGGGCGGCGGCGGTGCGTACCAGCCCTGCTGCGGCACGTCCGGCACCACCGGCTGGGCCGGCTGCTGGAAGTGGTGCTGCGGCTGCGGCTGCTGGAGGTGGGCCAGCTGGTCGTCGGTGGAGCGGTAGTCCACGGCGCCCTGCGTCATCCGCATGTACGCCTCCTCCAGCGAGGCCTGGTGCGGGGAGAGCTCCCAGAGCCGGACGTCCGCGTCGTGCGCCAGGTCGCTGATCCGGGGCAGCGGCAGACCGGTCACCCGCAGCGCGCCGTCCGGCTCGGACATCACGCGTCCACCGGCCTCGATCAGCGTCGCCGTCAGCTTCTCCCGCTGCTGCGGCTCCGCCTGCGGGGTGCGGACCCGGGCGAAGTCGGCGGAGTTCGCCGAGATGAAGTCCTTGACGCTCATGTCCGCCATCAGCTGGCCGCGGCCGATCACGATGAGGTGGTCGGCGGTCAGCGCCATCTCGCTCATGAGGTGGCTGGAGACGAAGACGGTCCGGCCCTCGGCGGCCAGCTTCTTCATGAGGTTGCGGACCCAGAGGATGCCCTCGGGGTCGAGACCGTTGACCGGCTCGTCGAAGAGCAGCACCTGCGGGTCGCCAAGCAGCGCGGCGGCGATGCCGAGCCGCTGCCCCATACCCAGCGAGAAGCCCTTCGAGCGCCGCTTGGCGACGTCCTGGAGGCCGACGACCCCGAGGACCTCGTCCACGCGCTGCGCCGGGATGCCGGCGAGCTGGGCGAGCGACAGCAGATGGTTGCGGGCGCTCCGGCCGCCGTGCACGGCCTTCGCGTCGAGCAGCGCGCCGACCTGGCGGGGCGCGTTCGGCAGCTGCCGGAAGGGGTGGCCGCCGATGGTGACATGTCCCGAGGTGGGCCGGTCGAGCCCGAGGATCATGCGCATCGTGGTCGACTTGCCGGAGCCGTTGGGGCCGAGGAAGCCGGTGACGGTGCCCGGCCTCACCTGGAAGGAAAGGTTGTACACGGCCGTCTTGGCGCCATAGCGCTTCGTCAGGCCGACTGCCTCGATCATTCTCCAGCCCCATCGACAGGTCAGGTCGTCGGGGCCGTGGCCGACGGCCGGGGCCCCCGTATGAGCTAGGAGCTTATCCAGGGGTTGACGGTTCCGGCCAAGTCGAAATCGTGACCAAGAGACCGTGCCGCGCTACGCGTCCCGCTTCTTCATGACCAGGTAGCCGCCGAGCAACGCGGCCGCCACCCAGAGCACCATGATCCCCAGTCCGCCCCACGGTCCGTACGGCGCCTCCTCCGTGTTCATGGCGTCCGGAACCACCTGCATGATCTTGGACCCGGCCTGGTCGGGGAAGTACAGCGCGACCTCCTTGGCCTTCGGGACCGCCGAGAGGATCTGCGAGACCAGGAAGAAGAACGGCACCAGGATGCCGAGCGACAGCATCGAGGAGCGCAGCATCGTCGCCACACCCATCGAGAAGATCGCGATCAGACCCATGTAGAGCCCGCCGCCGACCACCGCGCGCAGCACGTTGTCCGCGCCCAGGGTCGTCCGGTGCTCACCCAGCAGGGCCTGGCCCAGGAAGAACGACAGGAAACTCGTCACCATCCCGACGGCCAGCGCGAGCACCCCGGCCACCGCGATCTTGGAGAAGAGGAAGGTCGCCCGCTGCGGGACGGCGGCGAGCGAGGTGCGGATCATGCCCGAGCTGTACTCGGTGCCGACCACGAGCACGCCGAAGACCACCATCGCCAGCTGCCCGAGCACCATCCCGGAGAAGCTGACGAACGTCGGGTCGAAGGTCGCCTGCTCGGCCTCGTTCAGATCGTCGAAGGTCGAGTTCAGCAGCGCGCTCAGGGCCGCGCTCATCGCCACCGTCACCAGGAGCGCGCTCGCCAGGGTCCAGACCGTCGAGGAGACCGTCCGGATCTTGGTCCACTCCGACTGCAGGACCGCCGATACCGCTGCCATCGCTCAGGCTCCCTTGGTGGTCTCGCCCCAGCGGGGGCCCGGCGCGTCCGCCGCGTGAACGTCCGTGCCGTGCGCGTGGTACTCCACCGCACCGGCGGTCATCTGCATGAACGCTTCTTCGAGCGAGGCGCGCTGCGCGCTCAGCTCGTGCAGGACGAGCCGGTGCTCGGCCGCCAGCTCGCCGAGCTTCTCGGTCGTCGCCCCGTCCACCTCCAGCGTGCCGTTGCCCGCCTCTACGGGGGTGAACCCGGCCTCGCGCAGGACGTCTCGCAGCCGCTCCTGCTGCGGCGAGCGCAGCCGAACGTAGCTCCGTGAATTCTGGTGGATGAAATCCGCCATCGACGTGTCGGCCAGCAGCTTTCCCTGCCCGATGACGATGAGATGATCGGCCGTCAGGGCCATTTCGCTCATCAGATGACTGGAAACGAAGATCGTCCGGCCTTCGGCCGCGAGCGCCTTCATCAGATTTCGGATCCAGTGAATTCCCTCGGGGTCCAGACCATTGACGGGTTCGTCGAACATCAGGATCTCGGGATCACCGAGCAGCGCCGAGGCGATTCCGAGCCGCTGGCCCATGCCGAGCGAGAAGCCCTTCGACTTCTTCTTCGCCACCGAGGTCAGCCCGACCAGGTCGAGGACCTCACCGACCCGACTGGCCGGAATGCGGTTCGACTGCGCGAGGCAGAGCAGATTGTTGTACGCCGACCTGCCGCCGTGCATCGCCTTCGCGTCCAGGAGCGCTCCGATGTACTTCAGCGGCTCCTGGAGCTCCCGGTAGTGCTTGCCGTCGATCCGGACCGTTCCGCTCGTCGGGTTGTCCAGATCGAGCATCATCCGCATGGTCGTCGACTTGCCCGCGCCGTTGGGCCCCAGGAAGCCGGTCACCACGCCGGGACGCACCTGGAACGAGAGATGGTCGACCGCGACCTTCGATCCGAACCGTTTCGTCAGGCCCTCGAGCTCGATCATGCGTCCAACCTACGGGCGCAAAAAACCCTCCGCCACCGGAATGACAGAGGGTTTTCGGGCACTTCGCCGACGCGTCACCGGGCGGGCTCGTCACGGGGATGCGAGCCCGCCCGCCCGGCGGACCGTCAGAGCCTGCTCAGCGGGTCTGCTGGGCCGGGACGCCACGGGTGGCGGGCTCGTCGTCGATCGGCGAGCCGGCGGCCGCCACGGCGGCACCGGTCAGCGTGGCCAGCATCTCGCGGACGTTGGTCAGCTGGGCGTTGATGGAGTCGCGGCGGTTCGTCAGCGCCGCGAGCTCGCGCTCCGATTCCGAGCGGATCCGGTCGGCCTTGGCGTTCGCGTCGGCCACGATGTCCTCGGCCTGGCGCTGCGCGGTCTCCACCGTCTGACGCGCCCGGCGCTCCGCGTCCGTACGCAGCTTCTCGGCCTCCAGGCGGAGCTGCTCGGCGCGGTGCTCGATCTCGGCGAGGCGCTTCTCGGCCTTGGCCTGACGCGAGGCCAGGTCGCGCTCCGACTGCTCCCGGCGCTTGGCCAGGTTGGTCTCGAAGTCCGCGGCGGCCTGGGCGGCCTTGGCGCGGGTCTCCTCGAAGAGGGCGTCCGCCTCCTCGCGCTTGGACTGCGCGTCCTTCTGCGCCTCGGCACGCAGCGAGTTGGCCTCGCCCTGCGCCTTCTCGACGATCCGGACGCCCTCGTCCTCGGCCTTCGACTTGCGCTCGGCCGCGAACGACTCGGCGTCGTTGCGCACCTGCTGGGCGGCCGACTCGGCCAGCTCGCGGTGCTGCTCGGCGGCGCGACGGGCCTCCTCGCGCAGGTCCTTCGCCTCCTCCTCGGCGAGGCGGAGGATCTTCTCGACACGGGCGCCGAGGCCGGCGTACGACGGCTCGGCGTCGGTGACCTGGGCCTGGGCGTTCTGCGTCTCGAGGTGGAGCTCCTCGATGCGCTTTTCCAGCGAGGTGATGCGTCCTAGAGCACTGTCACGGTCGGCGACGAGCTTGGTAATGCGGTCATCCACCTGACCGCGGTCGTAACCACGCCGCACGAGCTCGAAGCCGAAGGGGGAGGAAGTGTCGCTCATGGGGTTCCTGTCGAATGAGACCGGTGAGGTGTTAGGGGGAATCCTAGGGGCCGAAGCGGCGTGTCATCGAGCGGATGCCCGTTTGATATGGAGAATGTCCAGCCTTTTGAGTGGCTAGCCGTCTGACGACTTGCCACTCGAACGTGTTGCCCCCGCCGGAACACCCGCCTTCACGCCATCCTTCGTGCCCGCGGTCGGCGCCTCGAAAGACTCCAACGCTTCGAGGACGTCCTGGACACGGGAGATCTCGGCGTTGATGTCCTCGCGACGGCGCACCAGCACATCCAGCTCGCGCTTGCCCTCGGAGATCATCGTCTCGGCCTCCTGCTCGGCCTCCGACTTGACCTTCTCCGCCTCCGCGACCAGCGAGGCCTTCTTCTGCTCGGCCTCCTTCAGGAGCGCCTCGGCCTTCTTCACCGCGGCGATCCGGACCTTGCTCGCCTCCGAACTCGCGTCGGAGACCAGCTCCTTGGCCTTCTCCGCGGCCTCGGCCGACTGCTCCTCGGCGGCCTTCACCAGCTTGTCGACCCGCTCGCCGGCCGTCTTCATCTGCTCGGCCGTCTCGCGCCGCGCCCGCTCGTGCAGCTCCTCGATCTCGCCCTCGATCCGGGCCCGCAGCTCCTCCGCCCGCTCCCTTATGGCCGTCGCGTCGCTGCGCGCGCCCACCAGGAGCTCGTCCGCGTCCGTACGGGCCTTCTCCACCAGCGAGTTGCCCTCGACGGTCGCCTCGGCCACGATCCGGTCGGCCTCCTTGCGGGCCGCGCCGACCATCGTGTCGGCCTGCGACTCGGCCTCGGTGGTGGCGCGCAGCGCCTCCTCCTGGGCCTTCGCCATCAGCTGGTCGGCCTGCTCGGCCGCGTCCGAGCGGCGCTTGGCACCGGCCTCGCGCGCCTCGTCGACCGTGCGGTCCGCCTCGCTGCGGGCCTCGGAACGCATCTGCTCGGCGGCCGCCTCGGCGTCCGCCTTGACCCGCTCGGCCTCCACCCGGATCCGCTCGGCGGCCTGCTGGGCCTGGAGCACGTTCTCCGCGCCCTCGGCGCGCAGCCGCTCCGCCTCGTCGCCGGCCTCGCCGGTGATCCGCTCCGCCTCGCCGGTGGCCTCCGTGATCAGCGAGTCCGCCTGCTCGGCCGCGTCCGCGCGGCGCTTGTCGGCGGCCTTGCGGGCCTCGTCGAGGACCTGCTCGCCGTCCGCGCGGGCGGCGGCCCGCAGGGCCTCCGCCTCGGCCTCGCCCGCCGCCTTGACTTGCTCGGCCTCGGCGCGCAGCCGCTGCGCGTCCTGCTCGGTGGACTCCAGCAGCGCCACCGCCTCCGCGGTGATCGCGTCGGCCTGCTCGGCGGCGTCCGAACGCCGCTTGTCGGCGGCCTTGCGCGCGTCGTCGAGGACCCGCTCGCCGTCGGCGAGCGCGGCGACCCGCAGCGCCTGCGCGTGCGCCTCGCCGTCCGTCCTCAGCTGCTCGCCCTCGGCCCGCAGCGCCTCCGCCTCGGTGGTGAGCCGCTCGGCCTCGCCCGCGGCCTCCGTGATGAGGGTGTCCGCCTGCTCGGCGGCGTCCGCGCGCCGCTTGTCGGCCGCCTTGCGGGCCTCGTCCAGGATCTGCTCGCCCTCCGTGCGGGCGAGCGTGACCAGCTCCTCCGCCTCGGCGGTGAGCCGCTCGGACTCGGCGGCCGCCTCGGAACGGATCCGGTTGGCGTCCTCGCGGGCGTCGGCACGCGTACGGGCCGCGTCCTGCTCGGCCGAGCCGAGCGCGTCCGACGCCTCCGTCCGTACCCGCTGGGCGTACTCGGCGGTGTCCGCGCGCAGCTTCTCCGACTCGGCGAGCGCGTCCGCGACCGTCCGCTCGGCCAGCGACTTCGCGGCCTCGGTCTCCTCCTGGGCGCGCGCCCTGACCCGGTTCGCGTCCTCGGTCGCCCGCTCCCGCTCCTCGTACGCGTCGGCGCGGACCCGGTCCGCCTCCTCCTGCGCCTCGGTGCGGGTGCGCTCCGCCGCGTGCTCGGCCGCGCTGCGCAGCCCGGAGATCTCCTCCTCGGCCTGCTCGTGCAGGCCGGCCACGGCGTCGCGGACCTCCTTGGCGGTCTGCTCGGCGGCGGAGACCATCTCGGTGGCCCGCCGGTCCGCCTCCTCGACCAGGCGCTGCGCCTCGGTCTGCGCCTCCTCCACCCGCCTGCGGGCGGAGGCGAGCAGCTCCTCGGACTGTTCGCGGGCGTGCTGGCGCTCCCGGTCGGCCTCGGAACGGGCCGACTCCAGCGTCTCCTCGGCCTCCCGGCGCCGCCGGTTGGCCTCCTCCTGCGCGGCGGCCAGCGCCTCGGCGGCCTCGGTGGCCACCCGCTCGGCGGCGGCCGCGGCTTCGGCGCGCACCCGGTCGGCGGTCTCCTGGGCCTCCGACTTCAGCCGCTCGGCCTCCGTCGACGCCTCCGTGCGGAGCCGTACGGCCACGGCCTCCGCCTCGGCGCGCGAGGCCGACGCGTCTGACGCCGCCTCGGTGCGCAGCCGCTCGGCCTCCTGCTCGGCCTGCGCCTGGAGCGTACGGATGCGCTCGGCGGCCTCGGTGCGGAGCCGCTCGGTCTCCTCGGCTGCCTCGCGGCGCAGCCGCTCGCTCTCGGCACGGGCGTCGGTCAGCGCCTGCTCGGCGGACTCGACCCGGCTCCCGGCCTCGGTGTGCAGCCGGTCGAGCTCCTCGGCCGCCTCCTCGCGACGGGCGGCGGCGGCCCGCTCGGCGTCCTCGCGCAGCTCGGTCGCGGCGCGCTCGGCCGCCTCCCTGACGGACTCGGCCTGCTCCTCGGCCTCCGTCCGCATCCGGTCGGCCTCGGCGCGGGTGCGCTCCAGGGTCTCCTCGGCCTGCGTCCGCAGTGTCTGCGCGCGCTCCATGGCCTCGGCCCGCACCCGCTCGCCCTCGGTGCCCGCGCTCGCGCGCAGCTCCTCGGCGTCCGTACGGGCCTTGGTCAGTAGCTCCTCGGCGGCGCCGGCCGCCTCCTCGATCTGGCCGACGGCCTCGCGCCGGGCCTCGCCGCGGATCTTCTCGCCCTCGGCGATCGCCTCGGCCCGCAGCCCCTCGGCCTCGCCGCGCAGCCGGCGGGCCTCCTCCTGGAGCTCGACGGTCTTGGCGCGGTACTCCTTGGTGTCGTCCTTGGCCGAACCGAGCAGCTCGTCGGCCTGCTCCTCGGCCTGCGTCCGGGTCCGGTCGGCCTCGGTCTCGGCCTCGCGGCGGATCCGCTCGGCCTCCTCGGAGGCCTTGCGGGTGGTCTCCTGGGCGTCCTCGGACGCCTTGGTCAGGACCTCCTCGGCGGTCCGCGCGGCCTTGGCGAGCGCGGCGGCGGAGTCCTCGGCCGCGACCGTACGGGCCTTGTCGGAGGCCTCCGAGAGCACCTTCTCGGCCGCGGCGCTCGCCTCGCGGAGCTTCTCCTCGGCCTCGCCCTTGAGGGTCTCGGCCTCCTTCGTCGCCTCGGCGACGAGCCGGGCGATCTCCGCCTTGGCCGTACGGGTGCGCTGCTCGTTGACGGACTCCGCGGACGACAGCTGCTTGGCCGCCGCCTCCTTGGCCTCGGCGAGCGCCTTCTCGGCCTCCGCACGGGCCTCGCGGAGCCGGACCTCGGCCTCCTGCATCCGCTGCTCGGCGGCGCGGGACAGCTCGCCGGCCTGCTGACGGGCCTGCTCGGTCTCGGCGGTGGTGGAGGAACGCAGCTGCTCGGCGTGGCTGGTGGCCTCCTGGGCCTGCGTGGACGCGGCGTTCAGGAGCCGCTCGGCGTCCTTGCGGGCGCGCATCAGAATCGCTTCGGCCTCGGCACGGGCGGCCTCTGCCTCCGTGCCGACCCGGTGGCGGGTCTCCTCGGCGAGCCGGGTGGCCTCGGCGCGGGCGCCGGCGAGCGACTGCTCGGCCTCGGCGCGGGACTCCTCCATGAGGCGGCGGGCCTGCGACTCGGTGCGGGCGCGCAGCTGCTCGGCCCAGGCCACGTTCTCGTTGACGTGTGCCTCGACGGTCTGCCGGCGCTCGGCGAGCTCCTGGTCGAGGCGCTGCCTGCGCTGGACGGCCTCCGCGTGCAGCTCGGCCTGGAGCCGGGCCTGGTGCTCGGCGTGCTCCTGCAGGATGCGCTGGGTCTGGGCGCGGGCGTCGCGCAGCTCGCGCTCGGCGTCCTGGCGCAGCTGGTCGGCCTGGACCTGCGCGTTGCGCAGCATCTGCTCGGCCTGGTAGCCGATGTCCGCGCTGTCGTACGCGGGACGGGACGCGATCGTGCGGCGCGCCTCGTGGAGCTTGGCGCGCAACACCTCGACCTGGTAACCGAGGTCCTCGGCGTGCTGGACGGCCTTCTCCCGCTCGGTCTTCAGCCGGTCCATCTCGGCTTCGAACCGCGAGAGATGGTCGTCTTCAGCTCGGTGGCTCTCCTGGCGTTCGTAGCCCCGCACTGCGCGGTCCCATCCTTCCCCGAGCTCTCGACCCGGTCGAGCAGGGGAGGACCCCAACCCTGGTCGCAACACTCCAACGAGCACCGTTCACCGGAGAACGGCCCCCCGGGAATCGTGGCAGATCGGATACCCCGACTTCGACGCCGCATGGCATGCGGCCCCGACCGGCCCCGGCCCGGAGTCGCCCACTCTACCGGGCCAGGAATCCGGAGGTCAGTGCTCCGCTGAGGAGTGGTCGTCCGACGGCTCGGCGGAGGTGACCAGTTCGGTCAGGACGCCGTGGCAGTCCTTGGGGTGCAGGAAGGTGATGCGGGAGCCCATGGAGCCGATCCTGGGCTGGTCGTAGAGGACCCGGACGCCCTTGGAGCGGATGGCCTCGGCGTCCCCGTCGACATCGGCGGTGCCGAAGGCGATGTGGTGCACGCCCTCGCCGTTCTTGGCCAGCCATTTGCCCACCGCGGAGTCCTCCCGGGTGGGTTCGAGGAGCTGGAGGTACGAGGCGCCGCCGTCGGAGGTGTCGTTGATCTTGAGCATGGCCTCGCGGACGCCCTGCTCCTCGTTCACCTCGGAGTGGAACACCTCGAAACCATAGGTCGCACGGTAGAACTCGACGGTCTTGTCGAGGTCGAAGCAGGCGATCCCGATGTGGTCGATTCGCGTCAGCATTCCTCCAGTGCAGCGCCATGGGGATGGTTACGCAACGTGCGCGCCGTCACACCGACTGGCCGGTGACCGTGTGCGTGACCGCTCAGTACATTGAAGGTAAACCCTCGTTCACTCCTCATCCCTAGGGGCCGTGCCTCATGTCTGGAACGACCGGTACCACCTCAGTGATCGTCGCGGGCGCCCGCACGCCCATGGGCCGTCTGCTCGGCTCCCTCTCCTCCTTCTCCGGCGCCGACCTGGGCGGCTTCGCCATCAAGGCCGCGCTCGACCGGGCCGGCATCGGCGGCGACCAGGTGCAGTACGTGATCATGGGGCAGGTGCTCCAGGCGGGCGCCGGTCAGATCCCCGCGCGTCAGGCGGCGGTCAAGGCCGGCATCCCGATGAACGTCCCGGCGCTGACCATCAACAAGGTCTGCCTGTCCGGCCTGGACGCCATCGCGCTGGCCGACCAGCTGATCCGCGCGGGCGAGTTCGACGTCGTCGTCGCCGGTGGCCAGGAGTCGATGACCAACGCCCCGCACCTGCTGCCGAAGTCCCGCGAGGGCTACAAGTACGGCGCGATCGAGATGCTCGACGCGATGGCGTACGACGGTCTGACCGACCCCTTCGAGAAGATCGCCATGGGCGAGTCGACCGAGAAGCACAACACCCGCCTGGGCATCCAGCGCCCCGAGCAGGACGAGATCGCCGCGCTCTCGCACCAGCGGGCCGCCGCCGCGCAGAAGAACGGCGTCTTCGAGGCCGAGATCACCCCGGTCGAGATCCCGCAGCGCAAGGGCGACCCGGTCGTGTTCTCGAAGGACGAGGGCATCCGCGCGGAGACGACCGTCGAGTCGCTCGGCAAGCTGCGTCCGGCCTTCGCCAAGGACGGCACCATCACCGCCGGCACCTCCTCGCAGATCTCCGACGGCGCCGCCGCCGTCGTCGTGATGAGCAAGGCGAAGGCCGAGGAGCTGGGCCTGGAGTGGATCGCCGAGATCGGCGCCCACGGCAACGTGGCGGGACCGGACAACTCGCTGCAGTCGCAGCCCTCCAACGCGATCCTGCACGCCCTGAAGAAGGCGGGCCTCGGCGTCGAGGACCTCGACCTGATCGAGATCAACGAGGCGTTCGCCGCGGTCGCCGTGCAGTCAATGAAGGACCTCGGCGTGACCCCGGAAAAGGTGAACGTCAACGGTGGCGCGATCGCGCTCGGCCACCCCATCGGCATGTCCGGTGCCCGTGTGGTGCTGCACCTGGCGCTGGAGCTGAAGCGGCGCGGCGGCGGGACCGGCGTGGCGGCGCTGTGCGGCGGCGGCGGTCAGGGCGACGCTCTGATCATCCGCGTTCCGTAGGCACACGCGTTCCGGAGAGTAAGGAGTTGCGGCACATGGTGGACGTCCCCGAACTGGTCGCCCAGGCACGGGAGGGCCGGCCGCGTGCGGTGGCCCGGCTGATCTCGCTGGTGGAGGGGGCGTCCCCGCAGCTGCGCGAGGTGATGGCGGCGCTGGCCCCGCTGACGGGCGGCGCGTACGTGGTGGGCCTGACGGGTTCGCCCGGCGTGGGCAAGTCCACCTCGACGTCGGCGCTGGTCGCGGCGTACCGGCGGGCGGGCAAGCGGGTCGGCGTGCTCGCGGTCGACCCCTCGTCGCCGTTCAGCGGGGGAGCGCTGCTCGGTGACCGGGTCCGGATGTCGGAGCACGCCTCGGACCCGGGCGTCTACATCCGCTCGATGGCCACCCGCGGGCACCTGGGCGGGCTCGCCTGGTCGGCGCCGCAGGCCATCCGCGTCCTGGACGCGGCGGGCTGCGACGTGATCCTCGTGGAGACCGTCGGTGTCGGCCAGTCGGAGGTGGAGATCGCCTCCCAGGCCGACACCTCGGTGGTGCTCCTCGCGCCGGGCATGGGCGACGGGATCCAGGCCGCGAAGGCGGGCATCCTGGAGATCGGCGACCTGTACGTGGTGAACAAGGCGGACCGGGACGGCGCGGACGCGACGGCCCGCGAGCTGAACCACATGCTGGGCCTGGGCGAGGCGCGCGGCCCCGGTGACTGGCGGCCGCCGATCGTGAAGACGGTCGCGGCGCGCGGCGAGGGCATCGACGAGGTCGTCGAGGCGCTGGAGAAGCACCGGGCCTGGATGGAGGAGCACGGCGTCCTGGCCGAGCGCCGCCGGGCGCGCTCGGCGCGCGAGGTCGAGACGATCGCGGTCACGGCGCTGCGCGAGCGCATCGGCGACCTGCACGGCGACCGCCGCCTGGACGCCCTGGCGGAGCGCATCGTGGCGGGCGAACTGGACCCGTACCGCGCGGCGGACGAACTGGTGGCGAGCCTCACGGCCTGACGGCCCGCGCGAGCACGAAGGCGGCCGCCGGCCGGGCCCCGCCCCGCCCGGGGGGGCCACGCCGGGTGAGGACCCCGTCGGGGGGGGCCCGGGGGGGGGGCGGGGGGGGGGACGCGGGGGCCGCGGCCGGGAGAGGTGGGACCCCCCC